>NZ_PSWB01000022.1:0-70900 GCF_002931865.1 Rathayibacter sp. AY1C7
GGCGTGTGTGGCGGTGCGGTTCGGGTGAGCGGGTGGGGGGCGTGTGTGGCGGTGCGGTTCGGGTGAGCGGGTGCGTGTGTGGCGGTGCGGTTCGGGTGAGCGGGGGCGTGTGAGGCGGTGCGGTTCGCGTGAGTGGGTGCGTGTGGCGGCGCGGTTCGCGTGAGCGGGTGCGTGAGGCGGTGCGGTGCGGTTCGCGTGAGCGGGTGCGTGTGGCGGTGCGGATCGGGTGAGCGGGGGCGTGTGTGGCGGTGCGGTTCGCGTGAGCGGGGGGCGTGTGGCGGTGCGTGTGGCGGGGTGTTGCGCCGGTGTCCTGCGCGCGCCGCCCCAAGGACGGCGGGGATGTGCGGTGTCGGCTGCGGTGATCCCTCCCTCCACAGGAGGGCTTCACGCCGGTTCTCCACAGATGTGACGATCCGTCGCTTCCGTGTCGGTGGTCGCTGATTGAATACAGGTATGACGATGATCAGCGGGTCGACAGCAGTGGAGGCGGTGCTCAGCGAGGTGCGTGCTCGCGGCGACCGGGCCGCCGCGCTGGCACGTTCGGCGTCCCCGCTGCTCCTGGCCGCGGCCGAGGAGCTGCACGCCGGGCACCGGGCCGCGCTCGAGCATCCGGAGTCGTTCGCCCGCGGCTCGGCGCCCCACGCGTCGAGCGACCTCGCCGAGCGGTCGATCCGCGCGGAGTTCGCGGTCGCCCTCGGAGTCTCCGAGCGGGTCGCCTCCCGCGAGCTCGACCACGCGCGCCTCCTCGTCGAGGACCTGCCGACCACCCGCGCCGCCCTCGCCGGGGCGCGCCTGCGGTGGGAGGCGGGCCAGGTCGTCTGCGCCGTCGCGGCCACCCTGCCTCCGGGCTCCCGCGCCGCGTTCGATACGCGGGCGGCCGAGCTCGCGGCCCGCACCACGCCGACCCAGCTGCGGCGCGCTCTGGCCCGACTGCGGGAGGAGCTCTACGAGCAGCCCCTCGCCGAGCGCCACCGACGTGCCCGCGAGGACCGCGCGGTCTGGCTGACCCCCGAGGTCGACGGCATGGCGACGCTCTGCGCCCTCCTCCCCGCCCCGGTCGCCGTGGGGGCGTACAGCCGCCTCGACCGGATCGCCCGGATCCTCCGCGACGGCGCCGAGGGGCCGGCGGGGGCGGAGCCGCCTGCCGCCACGGATGCGGGCTCCTGCGGGGCGGAGTCGAGCGGGACGACCGGGGCGGAGCCGACCGGAATCACCGGGGCGTGCGACGTCGACGCGATCTCCGGAGCGGGCGACGAGCGGACCCTCGCCCAGCTGCGAGCCGACGCTCTGGCCGACCTCCTCTGCGAGGCGGACGTCATCGGCACGGTGCCCGACCCGGTCGGTGCCGACCGGCCCGTTCCGACCCTCGTCACCGGCGTGCGCGCCGAGGTGCGGGTCACCCTGTCGGCGAGCACTGCGTCCGGCGCCGACGACGCCTCCGCCGAGCTCGACGGCTACGGCCCGATCCCGGCAGACGTCGCCCGGAGCCTCGTCCCCGCGACCGTCACCCGCGTGCTGACCGAGCCCCGGGCGGGCGCCGTCCTCTCGGTCGGGCGCACACGCCGACTGCCGCACCGCGAGCTGCGGCTCCTCCTCCAGCTCCGCGACGTGACCTGCCGCTTCCCCGGCTGCACCCGCTCCGCCGCGAGCGCCGAGGCCGACCACGTCGTCGAGTGGCGCAACGGCGGCGGCACCGACCCCGGCAACCTCGCCAGCCTCTGCGTCGCCCACCACCACGTGCGGCACGGCGACCGCTGGACCTACGTCCTCCACCCCGACGGCACCGCCGACTGGACCACCCCCACCGGCCGCCGCATCACCACGCGCCCGCCGGGCCTCGAGGCACGGCTCCGTCCAGGCCCACCGGCGACCCCGAGGTTCGCGGACCGGCCGCCGCCGTTCTGACACGCTGCCGTGCTGACACGCTGCCGTGCTGCCGTGCTGCCGTGCTGCCGTGCTGCCGTGCTGACGTGCTGCCGTGCTCCCGTGCCGCCGTGCACCCCTGAGGGAATCGGCTGTCGGGCGGGTTCGGCCCATTGCGCGGGTTCGCACTGGTGATCGGGCCGTGCTGTCGCTCGGAGGCGAGTGCTCAGCGACCTACCGCCGCGCCGCTGACGCTCGGATCTGCGCCTTCGCTCGGGTTCACGCGGCCGCACCGCCGCACCACCGCCGCACCACCGCCGCACCACCGCCGCACCACCGCCGCTGAGGCGCGGACCGTCACCGGGGCCGCACCGTCGCCTGACGCCGTGCCGACACCAGGGCCGTGCCGCCGCCTTGCGCCATGCCGCCGTTCGGCCACCACGATGCAGCACCTCAGCACCTCAGCACCTCAGCAAATCAGCGCGCGCTGAACCTCCGTCGAGCGCCGTCGCGACGGCCCGCCGTTCGGTCAGGGCGTCTCGCGACTGCGCTGGCGCCCCGCACCGCCCCACGGCTGCTCCGGCGGGGTGCGCAGTCCGGGCGAGCAGTCCGGGCGCGCCCGCGCGGTCAGTCGGCGACGCGGAGGAGCACCTCGCCCGTCGTCCCGCCCCGCAGCCGCCCCGCAGCCGCGACGCTACGCCGCCAGGAAGCGGTCCGCCGTCCGCAGCGAGAGTGCCATCGTCGCGAGCGCCGGGTTCGCGATCAGCGCGCTCGGGAAAACCGAGTTGTCGCACACCCAGAGGTTCGGCACGTCGAAGCTGCGGCCGTCCGCATCGATCACGGCGTCACCGGCGTCGGTGCCCATCCGCACGGTGCCGAGCGTGTGCGCCGTGCGCGCCATCACCCGCGTGCTCGTCGCGCCGGCCGCCTCCACGATCGCGGTCATCGTCCGGATCGCGTGCCGGTCGATCGCCTCCTCGTTGGCGCCCGCCGAGAACGTGATGCGCGCCTTCGGCACCCCGTGCTCGTCCAGCTCGTCGGTCAGCTCCAGCCGGTTGCCGTCGGCGGGCAGGCACTCCGCGTTGATACCGACGCCCGCCGCGAAGCGGTAGCCGTCGAGCGCGTCCATCAGATCCCTGCCCCAGAGGCCCGCGCCGCGGGCGAGCGTCGTCGCGTAGGTCAGCGGCATCACTCCGAGGCTCTGGATCAGGTAGCCGCCCGCGAAGTCCGCGTCGGCCGGGCGGACGGTGTCCTCGGTGATCACCGAGGAGGGGTAGCCGCGGTAGCCGCGCATCTCGCTCTCGAAGGTGCCCCAGACCTGGGTCGCCCCGTGCGCCAGGAAGTTGCGGCCCACCTGGCCGCTGCTGTTCGCGATGCCGGTGTGCAGGAGGAGCCGGGGCGTCTCGACGCCGCCCGCGCAGAGGAACAGGGCGGAGCAGCGCTGCCGGTGCTCCACTCCGCCGCTCGTGTAGACCACGGCGCACACGCGGCCCGCGGCGTCCAGCTCGATGCCGTGCACGAACGAGTCGGCCCGGATCTCGGCACCGGCCCGCACCGCCTCCGGCAGGTAGGTCACGTCCATGCTCGTCTTCGCGCCGGTCCGGCAGCCCTGATGGCACTGGCCGCAGTTGACGCAGGAGGGCCGGCCGTCGTCCCGCGGGCCGCTGAGCACGGCGGCGGGCGCGTCGGTCGCGCGCATCCCGATCGCCGCGCAGCCGCGCAGCATCATGTCGGCCGAGGCGTTCCGCGCGAGCGGGCCCTGCAGGTAGCGGCGCGACGGGTCCCACGGGTACTCGGCCGGGCCCGCCACTCCGATCGTCGCCTCCACCTTCTCGATGTACGCGGTGAGCTCGGCGTGCTCGATCGGCCAGTCGCGGCCGACGCCGGAGTCGCTTCGGAGCCGCAGGTCGCGCGGGTCGGGGCGGGGCGTGAACGCGCCCCAGTGCAGCGTCGAGCCGCCGACCCCGCGGCCGCTGTTGTTCTGCCCGAAGGCGGTGGGGGTCTCGCCTCCGCTGAGGCGCTCCTCCATCCAGTTGATCTCGACGGCCGCCGTCTCGTCGGCGGTGTGGCCGAGCGGATCTAAGTGCGGCCCGGCCTCGAGGGCGACGACCCGCAGCCCTCGAGCGGCGAGCACCGAGAGCAGGGGCGCTCCGCCTGCCCCGGTGCCGATCACGACGGCGTCGACCGTCTCGTCGAGCGGGAAGCGGCGCATGCCGGTCGTGTTCATCGGTGACTCCTCGTCGTCGGTTCCCAGGTCTCGCGGTCGTCGGCGCCGAGCAGGCGGAAGCCCGTCACGAGCGGCAGCGTGTCGCCGCCGCTGGCGTAGCCGTCGTAGCCGATCCGCGCCATCGACGCGGGGTGGGCCAGCCACTGCTTCACGAGGTCGACGCGGCAGTCCTCGAACCAGGCGGTCAGCTGCTCGGCACCGAGCCCGCCGGCCGAGCCGTCGCCGGGCTCCGCGGAGCCGTCGGCGATCGCGGTGAGGCGCGCGTCCTGCTCGGCGGGGCCGAGGCCGGCGAAGCCCCGGAGGGCGTCGAGCGCCAGACCGTAGGCGATCGGGTCGGCCGGCAGGTCGGCGTTGCGCCAGCCGTCGCCCTCGCCGTTCGCGAGCTGCGTGTCCACCCGTGCGGCCAGGTCGATCCGGCCGCCCTCCTGCGGGACGACCCGGTCGGCGATCGCGCGCAGCTCCGCGAGCTGGGCGACGGTCAGGGCGCGCGGCGCGTACTCCGGGTCGTCGGCGAGCGCGCGCACGGCCAGCAGCCCGCGCACCCGCGTGGAGGTGCGGGCGGAGGCGATGGCTGCGCCGACGTCGGCCGGGACCGACGGCGCCGTGCCGGCCTCCTCCTCCCAGAACCGGCGGATCGCCGCCGCCACTTCGACCGGGCGCTCGAACGGCAGCAGGTGGCCCGCCCCGGCGAGCGTGAGCAGCCGGGCACGGGAGTAGAGGGAGCCGTTGAGGCGGCGCTGCGCGTCGGCGCCGAGGTCGCCGTCCTCTCCGCCCGCGATCAGCAGCGCGGGCACAGCCCCGAGGGCGGCCTCGCCGGTGCGGTCCTCGCGGCTGCCGTGCTCGAGCCAGTCCCGCCAGCCCTCGGGGGAGTAGCGGCGCAGCTCGGCCAGCACCTCCGCGTCGGCGTCGGCGGGCAGCGGCGAGCCGACGTTCTGGTCGACGAACTCGCGCGCCTGCGCCTCGTCGAGGTGCCCGTCGGCGACCCAGCCGAGCATGGTCGAGCGGCGCTCCTCCTCCATCGGCTCGGGCGAGAGCGGCGACCCGGCGAGGAGCACGACGCCCGCGAGCCCGAACAGGCCCGAGCGGCCGGTGACCGTGCGGGAGGCCACGAGCGAGGCGATCTTCCCGCCCATGCTGTGCCCGAGGAGCAGCCAGCGGGAGGAGCCGTGCTCGCGGATCCGGCGGATCGTGGCAGCGGTCATCTCCTCGAGCGAGGTCCCGGATCCACCGGGCAGGTCGAGCGCGACGAGGTCCGCGACGTCGGCGAGCTCGCGGCCGAGCGCGTCGAAGGCGCGGCCGTCGAGCCCGAGTCCGGGCAGGGCGAAGAGGGTGGGGCGGGGGCTGGTGGACACGGGCGTCCTGTCGGATCGGCCGCGCCACGGCAGTGGGGAGCGGGAGGGGAGCGGCGGCGGGGGGCCGGCCCTCCTTATCCGACCACACGGCGTGCGCGCGCCCGGACCCTTGCGCCGACGGGGCTCTCGTGCTGTGCTCTGCGCCACCGTTCCGCGCCACGATGCCGGGCGGTCGTGCCGCCCCTCTGTGCCGCGCCTCCGTGGCAGGCCTCAGAGCGGGGAGGCGAACACCACCAGGTTGTCCCGGTAGCGGCCGATCGCCGCGTCGTACTCGCCTCCGCAGGTCACGAGGATCAGCTCCTCCTCGAGGGTCGCGCCGAAGACGCGGGCGGTGGGGAACGCGGCCTTGGCGTGGGACTCGACCGCCGTCACCCGGTAGCGGTGGTCGGAGCCGTCCACTCCGCTCACCGCGATCTCATCGCCCGGGGCGAGCTCGCCGAGGCGGAAGAAGACCGCGGGACCGGACCGCGAGTCGACGTGCGCCGCGATCACGGTGCGGCCGCTGCCACCCGGGCGCCCGCCTCCCGAGAACCAGCCGACGTCGTCGTAGTCCACCGGCACCTCCATCGCCCCGTCCGACTGGATGCCCAGCGCGATCAGCGGCTCGTCCAGGCCCATCGCGGGCACGCTCAGCCGGGCGGGCTCGACGCCGACGGTGCGCGCAGGCGCGGCAGCGGCGGGGTCGGGCGCGGGGACCGGGGGAGGAGTGAGCGGGGGAGCAGAAGCGAGGGCCGGAGGCGCGGGCGTGCTCGCGGGCGTCTCCGCTCCTCCGCTCCCGTCCGCGGCGGCGCACCCCGCGAGGAGCAGCACGGCGCACAGTGCCGCCGCGCCGCTCCTCGACCGGGTGCCCACGATCAGGAGGCGGTGCGCCGGCGGGCGACGACCACTCCGGCCGCGCCGAGGGCGGCGACGGCTCCGAGGCCGGCCATCGCGGCGAGACCGGACGGGCCCGTGGCGTCGCTCCCGGCGGCGGTCGCGCCGCCACCGGTCTGGAGGCCGCCGACCGGCACCTGCGAGAGCTGGCCGCGGACGACGCCAGCCGCATACGAGGCCGTGTGGGAGTCGCCCGCGAAGGCGGCGGGATCGGCCTCGAGGGCCTTCAGCGTGAATCCGGCGCCGGTGTCGGCCCCGTTCGCCTGGATGCCAGTGGTGAAGGGGCCCTGCAGGCAGCCGCTGCTGGTGCGGGGGCCGTCTCCGACCGGCGCGGGGTTCGGGAACGCGATGCGCGGAGGGCCCGCCTTGCCCAGGGCCGCCTGGTGGATGTGCGTCGCGGTCTTCGCGGGGCTCTGGTAGTCGCCGGTCACGCCGGTGAGGGTGATGTCGTAGCAGATGATGTCGAGGTCGCTGTTGACCCGGAAGGTCATCTCGCCCGTGGCGCCGGGCTGGCCGGGGGTCGCGGCGGAATCGGCGTTCACGACCTGGTCGGGCGTCGCCATCACCGTGAAGGCGCTGGTGAACGAGGACGGCTCGGCGACCTCGGTCTCGGCCTGGGCCGGCGCGGCGGCGAAGAAGGAGGCGGCGGCGACGGCGGTGATGCCGCCGAGGGAGAGCAGGCGGCGGCCGGCGCGGTTCCGCGCGGGGAACGTCTTCGTCATGGTGGAGCCTTTCGATCGCGAGCGCCGAGCGGGCCCGATGCAGGGAGTACGGCCGGAAGCGGCGCTGCGTTCACTCCATCTGAGAGGATCTTCACGGAGACGGTGCTCGCCTCCGATGAACGCCGCCGCCGCCGCGGCCGTACCCCCTTCCGACGGACCACCGGTCCCGACGAGGAGGCGGTGTGGCGCGGACGGCGACGGCACGACGAGACGAAGGGCCCGCGATGCCGCGCGAGCACTCGGAGGTCCCGGCTCCCGTGGTGCGCCTCGAGCCCCGGACGGCGGAGTTCGACCCGGCCGCCGCCTTCGACGAGCACGGGTCCGCCCTGCTCGGCTTCGCGCTCAACGCCCTGCGCGACCGCGGCCTCGCCGAGGACTGCGTGCAGGAGACGTTCCTGCGCGCCTGGCGCTCGCGGGCGAGCTACTCCGCCGAGCGCGCCAGCACCCGCACCTGGCTCTTCGCCATCGCCCGCAACGTCGTCATCGACGTGCACCGCTCGCGCCGGCGCCTGCCGCGCCTGGTCGAGGCCGAGATTCTGGAGGAGGTGCCCGCGGAGGACCGCGACCCCCTCGAGCCGCTCGCGATCGCCGAGGCGCTCGCGCGGCTCTCCGCCGAGCACCGGCAGGTCGTCGTCGCCGTCCACGTGAACGGCGAGACCTACGCCGAGCTGTCGGCGGCCACGAGCGTGCCGGTCGCCACCCTGCGCAGCCGCGCCTTCTACGCTCTCCGAGCGCTCCGCGGTCACCTCGCGAGCGCCGGACCCACCGACGAGGAGAGATCGTGATCGACCGAGACCAGCCCGACGGAGACGAGCCCGGCGGCCGCCGCGAGGAGCTCCTCGCCGCGGCCCTCGCCGGCGACCTCTCCGCCGAGGAGACGCGGGAGTTCGAGAGCCTGCGCGCCGCCGACCCCTCGATCGACCCCGAGCTCGCGTCGTTCGGTGCGGTGGTCGACCGGGTCGGCGCGCTGGGCCGCTGGGAGGAGGCGGAGCCGTCGCCGGAGCTGCGGTCGCGCGTCGCGGCGCTCGCCGGGGAGCGGCCCGAGCGCGGGGAGAGTCTGCGTGCCCCGCGCCGCCGTGCCTCGCGTCTCCGTGCCTCGCGCCGCCGTGCCGTCCTGGCCGTCGCCGCGGCGGCCGCGCTCCTCGTCGTGGGCGGCGTCGCCGGAGCGGCCCTGCGGTCCGCCGAGGAGCGCCCCGTCGCGGGACCGCCCGGGACGCTCGGCGCCGTCGAGGCGATCGCCTTCGAGGAGCGGACTGCCGGCGTGACGCTCGACGGCTCGCTGGTCGCGCACACCTGGGGCACCGAGACGATCCTCCGCGGGACCGGCTTCGCCCTCGGCGAGAGCTACGACCTCGTGCTGGTCACCGGCTCCGGCGAGCGGCTCCCGTCCGGCTCCTTCCTCGGCAGCTCCGCGGAGCTCGACTGCGAGATGAACGCGGCCGTCCTGCGCGAGTCCGTCGCCGCCGTCGAGATCACCGACGCCGGCGGCGCGCTCGTCGCCTCCGCCGCCCTCCCCGCCGTCACCTGAGAGCCGGCGGCGCAGGCTCGCGGCGCGGCTTCAGCTCGCTGACGAGCGTGCCCGCGACGATGAACCCCGCCCCGAGCAGGGCGAGCGCGGGGAGCCGGTCGCCGGCGAGGCGGCCGATCAGACCGGCCCAGACGGGCTCGGCGGAGTAGATGATCGTGGCGCGCGACGGCGAGACCGAGCGCTGAGCCCAGTTCATCGTCAGCTGGATCAGGCAGCTGCTCGCCCCGAGCGCGAGCGCGGGGATCAGCCAGGCCCACGAGAACGCCGGGACCGCCTCGCCCGCGAGGGGCATCGAGGCGAACCCGAGCGCGCCGGCGACCAGCAGCTGCACCACGGTCACCCGGCCGAGGTCCACCCGTCCGGCGACGAGGCCGATCAGGATGATCTCCGCCGCGATCGGCAGCGTGCTCACGATCGTCGCCACCTCGCCCGCTCCGAGCGCGACGCCCGGCTGCGGGCCCGCGATCAGGAGCAGTCCGACGAACGCCAGCGCGACGCCCACCAGCGTCAGCACGCCCGGACGGCGACGGAACACGACCCACTGGAGCAGCGGCACCAGTGGCACGTACAGCGCGGTCAGGAACGCGGAGGTGCTGCTCGGGATCGTCTGCAGCCCGTAGCTCTGCAGGCCGTAGCCCGCGAAGATCATCACCCCGATCGCGACGCCGGCCGCGAGGTCGATCCGCCGCATCCCCCGGAGCGACCGGTGGAACCCGACCGCGCTGATCAGCCCCGCGATGGCGAACCGCATCCCGACGAAGAACAGCGGCCCACTGTGCTCCATCGCGATGTGCACGGCGAGGAAGGTCCCGCCCCAGATCGCGGTGATGCCGATGAGCGCCCACTCCGGACGAGTGAAGCGGAGGCCCCGGAGCGGCGAGATGTGCATCATTCTGCACATCCTAGGAGCAACAGGGGCCTGTCAGTGCAGAATAGTGCGCATGTCGGCTCCCGTCCTCGCCCACCTGGGCGGCAACCTCCGCCTCGCGCGGCGCGGAGCCGGGCTGAGCCAGTCCGCGCTGGCGGCGCGCTCGGGTATCAGCCGGCGGACGATCGTCGCGGCCGAGGCCGGCGAGGCCAACATCTCGCTGACCGGAGTCGACCGCCTCGCGACCGCCCTCGGCACCACGTTCACTGCACTCGTCTCGGCCCCGGGATCCGCGCCCGCGGCGATCGACCAGGTCGCCTGGCGGGGAGCGGGCGAGGCGAGCGTCGCCGTCCTGCTCTCCTCCGTCCCCGCGCGCCGGGAGGCCCAGCTCTGGACCTGGACGCTCGGTCCGGGGGACCGCTACGACGCGCAGCCCGACCCCGAGGGGTGGCACGAGATCCTGCTCGTCACCGCCGGCGCGCTCCTCCTGGAGCGGGAGGGCGAGGAGCCCGTGCGGCTGGAGCCCGGACGGCACCTCGCCTTCCCGACCTCGCGGCACTACTCCTACGTGAACGCGGTGGACGCCGTCACGACGCTCGTCCGGATCGTGGTCGACTGACGGGTCGGCGCCTCAGGCCCGCGAGCGCAGGGTCTCGAGCAGCGCCGCGGGGGTCTCGGGGTCGTCGAGGCTGATCGCGAACTCGCGCGAGCGGTCCGTCGTCACCACCAGCCCCGGCCCGGCGTGCAGGATGACCGCCGAGCGGCCCGGCATCACCCGGTACCCCCAGCCGCCCCACTCCGACGGCCGCAGCTGGGCCGTGCCGGCCGAGGCGATGGTGTCGAGCGGGATGCGGCGCAGCGGGATGCCGAGGGCGGTCGTGACGACGCGGAGGCCGCGGCGGTCGGCGGTCACCCTCAGGCGGGAGAAGGAGAGGAGCACCAGCGCGACGACGCCGAGGACGACGGCCGTCGCGATCGCCGGACCGGTGGCGCCCGCCGCGGCGAGCGTCGCGAGGGAGAGGGCCGCGCCCGCCGCCGTGGCGACCGCGGCGACGGCGAACACCGGGCCCGTCAGCGTCTGCGACCAGGCGCCGGTCTCCTCCGCCGCGAGCGGCAGGCGGCCGGCGGCCAGGCGGGAGGCGCGCCGGGTGCCCGGAGCGATCAGCGCGGGCACGACGGCGAAGAGCATCCCTCCGAGCAGCGCGAGCAGCCACCCGCCGAGCTCCGCCCCCTCGGCGCGCCCGGCCGCGAGCGTCGTGCCGACCGAGGTCGCCCAGGCGGAGGCGCCCATCCCGGCGACGAGGCCGAGGGTCGCCAGCAGGAGCCGCGGGGCGCGCCCGACGGCCGCCGCCACGACGCCCGCGACGGCCGGGAGCCCGGAGAGCACGAGGGCGATCGCGAGCAGGGCGCCCGTCGCCGCGGTCGCATCGGCCGCCCCGGTCCCCGACCAGTGCGAGGCGAGCTCCGCGGGCAGAGCGTCGTCCAGGACGAGGCGCGAGACGAGCACTCCGGCGGCGGGGAGCAGGAGGGACGCGGCGGCGAGGAGCTCGCGGCGGCGGTCGGCGGTGGCGGTCATGATCCGGTCCTCTCGATCAGGCGGACGAGCTCCGCCGGGGTGATGCCGCTGCGGCGGGCCTCCGCGAGCAGCTCGTCGACCAGGGCGGTGACACGCACGAGCCCGGGCCCGGCCGATTCCGTGATCCACGCGCCGCGGCCCCGGCGCATCTGGAGGATCCCGTCGTCGCGCAGGGCGGCGTACGCGCGCAGCACGGTGTGCATGTTGATGCCGAGCGAGTCGGCGAGCTCGCGGGCGGGCGGCAGGCGGTCGCCCGCCGAGAGCTCGCCCCGGGCGACGGCCGAGCGCACCTGCGACTCCAGCTGGTCGGCGAGCGAGCCCGCCGCGGAGTGGTCGACCCGGAACAACATGTTCACAATGTTAGTAGAACAAGCAGTGCACCACCAGGCCCTCAGTGCAGCGCGAGCGACACCGCCAGCACCACCATCACGACCGCCACGGCCGCGTCGAGGATCCGCCAGGCCCCGCGGCTCCGGAACAGCGGCCGCAGCGCGCGCGCCCCGAAGCCGAGAGCGGTGAACCACAGCACGCTCCCGGCCGCCGCCCCCGCCCCGAACCACCAGCGCTCGTCGCCGTGCGTGTTCGCCACCGACCCGAGCAGCACGACCGTGTCGAGGTAGACGTGCGGGTTGAGCAGTGTCAGCGCCAGGCATGTGCCGATCGCCGTGCGGAGCGACGTCGAGGCGCCGGTCGGATCGCCGTCGAGGGTCCCCGGCCGCAGTGCGCGTCTCGCCGCCATCACCGCGTAGGCGAGGAGGAAGACGATCCCGCCCCAGCGGATCACCACCAGCAGCCACGGCGCCGACTCCAGGACCGCTCCGATCCCCGCGATCCCGAGCACGATCAGCGCGGCGTCGCAGAGCGCGCAGATCGCGACGACGGCGGGCACGTGCTCGCGGCGGAGGCCCTGGCGGAGCACGAAGGCGTTCTGCGCGCCGATCGCGATGATGAGCGAGAGGCCGAAGCCGAGGCCGGAGAGGGCGGCGAGGAGGGGGGACACGCTCCGACGCTAGGGCGGGGCACTTCTGTAGACCAGCTCATGCTCCTTCAGTACCGTAAGCACTACTGATGCTGACCGACGATCTCGACCTCTCCCGCCTGCGCGCGCTCGCCGCCTCCGTCCGGTTCGGCTCCTTCGACGCCGCCGCCCGAGCCCTGCACATCACCCCCTCCGCCCTCAGCCAGCGGATCAAGGCGCTCGAGACCGCCGCCGGCCGCGTCCTGCTGGTGCGCTCGCGCCCCGTCGTCGCGACCGAGGCCGGTGCCGGGCTCCTCCGCCTCGCCCGTCAGATCGAGCTCCTCGCCGACGACGCCGTCCGCTCGCTCGGCGGCGAGGACGCGGCGGGGGCGGGCCCCGTCGTCCTCCCGCTCGCCGTCAACGCCGACTCCCTGGCCACCTGGGTGCTGCCCGCGCTCGCCTCCGTCCCCGACGTCGTGGTGGAGCTGCACCGCGAGGACCAGGCGCACACCACCGCGTTCCTCCGCGACGGCACCGTGCTGGCGGCCGTCACCGGAGAGTCGGAAGCGGTGCTCGGCTGCACCGTCGCACCGCTCGGAGTGATGCGGTACCGCGCCATGGCCGCGCCCGCGTTCGCCGAGCGCTGGTTCCCGGACGGCGGCACGGCCGGTCTCGCGAGCGCTCCGCTGGTCGTCTTCGACGAGAAGGACCGCCTGCAGGACGACTTCCTCCGAGCCGCCGGCGTCGAGGGCCGCCCGCCGCAGCACCGCGTCCCCGGGTCGACCGACTTCGAGCGGGCCGTGCGCCTGGGCATGGGGTGGGGGATGCTGCCCGAGCTGCAGGCCCCGGTCGGCGGCGAGGGCCTCGTCGAGCTGGGCGGCGACCCCGTCGACGTCCCCCTCTACTGGCAGCAGTGGGCCCTGCACACGCCCGCCCTCGCCGCGGTCGCCGCGGCCGTCTCCGCCGCCGCGCGCGCGTCTCTCCGCTGAAGGCGCGGCTCAGACCGCGAACACGTCGCGGAGGGTCACCGTCTCGAGCGAGCGCTCGCGGAGGATGTCGACGAGCCGCGCGTAGACCTGCGTCACCGGATCGAAGTTGGCGTGCCCGATCACGATGTGCTGCGGCAGGAACCACTGGTCCGCGAAGCCGACCACCTGCTCCGGCGTGATCCGCCCGGAGTCCGAGAGCGAGCCGTACCAGAGCACCGTCGCCGTGTAGCCGATCGCCGCCGCGGCGGCCCGGCTCCGCTCGTCCGTGTAGCCGAACGGCGGCCGGTAGAAGGGCGCCGCCTCCACCCCGTAGATCGAGCGGATGAAGTCGCCGTTGCGGCCCAGCTCCTCCTGCACGCCGTCGCTCGAGAGGCTCGTCAGGTCGGCGTGCGACCAGGTGTGGTTCGCGAGCTGCACCTGCCCCGAGGCGACGAGCGGAGCCAGCAGCGGCGCGTTCACGGTCCACGAGTCGTACTTCCCGTTGAGGAAGAAGGTCAGCCGGGTTCCGGTGTCCCGGGCGAACTGCGCGTAGGCGGCGACCACGTCGGAGTCGGCGCCGTCGTCGACGGTCCAGGCGAGCGTGCTCCCCTCGCCTGGCAGCTCCGAGATCGTGCCGGAGGGCAGCGGCGCCTTCCGCCGCACCGGAGTCGCCGCGGCGGTCATGGTCGGCACGGGGCGGGGAGGGGTCGGGACGGCCGTCGGAGCGGCGGACGGCAGCACCGCCGCCGGCGCCGTGCTCGGCGGGAGCGCCGCGGGAGCGGGACGGGCGGGCGTGCACCCCGTCAGCGCGACCGCCGAGGAGGCGATCCCCAGCAGCAGCGCGCGTCGCCTCAACCGGTCCACGGGCCCCCCTCGCGAGCCCCGTCCCCCGGAGCGTCCCCGCGACCGTAGCGGTCGGGGAGGGAACGGGCAACGCGGCGCGACACCCCTCCCTCCCCGCAGCCTCTACCGGAAGGTGCGCCTGACCGCGTTGTTCGCCGGTGTGGGATCGGCGGCGGCGGTCGACACCCTGGCGTCGATCGTCGTGGCGGCCGGCCGGTCGACCAGCGTCACCGAGTAGGTGGTGCTCCGCCCGGCCGAGACGCTCGGCGCGGTCCAGGTGAGGACCGTCGTGCCCGCGGCCGAGCCCTTCGTCTGCACGGCGCCGGGCGCACTCGCCACCGTTCCGCTGACGACGACCCGGGTGGTCGTCGTCGCCGCGTCCCGGGTGCCGGTGTTCCGGACGGTGATCGTGCCCGAGAGCGGAGCCGTCGCCGCCAGTCCCGGCGCCGGCGCCAGCGTCAGTGTGAGGTCGGCGCGGGTGGAGGACTTCACCTGCAGCGACTGCGTCACCGAGGTCGCGGCGAGCCACGCGGAGTCGCCCGCCTGCGTGGCCCGGACGGTGCAGCTCGCCGCACCCGTCAGCCGCACCGTCGCCGTGCCCGCGCCGGTCGCGGTCAGCGTGCAGCTGCCGCTCGCGTACAGCTTCACGGGCAGACCGGAGGAGGCGGTGGCCGCGACCGGGTAGGCGATCCCCTTCTCGGGCGAGGACGGCATCGCGGTCGAGAAGGCGACCTTCTGCGCCTTCTTCTTCTGCGGGACGACCGCGGTGACCGCGATCGACTGGGTCGCCCGGGGAGCCGCGTCGTGCGAGGCGTCGCCGGCCTGATCCGCGGTGACCGTGCAGGTGCCGGATCCGCTGAAGGTCACGACGCCGCTCGCGAGCGAGCACGCGCCCGTGGCGCCGATCGTGACCGGCAGACCGGAGGAGCCGCCCGCCGCGGTCGGCGTGTAGCGGCCGCCCGCGGTCGCCGTGCTCGGAGCCGCGGAGGTGAAGGCGACCGTCTGCAGCGCCCTGCCGATCGGGAACGTCCGGACGACCTGCTCCGCGGGCGCGTGAGCGTCGTCGCCGGCCTGGTCCAGCGTCAGCGTGCAGGTGCCGACGGAGTCGTAGGACACCGTGCCGTCCTCTCCCAGCGAGCAGGAGTCGGAGGCGTCGAGCACCGGGTCGGCGCTCGACGGGCCGCGGACGATCGACGGGGTCCAGGAGCCGCCGATCCGGGCGTCCGTCGGAGCGGCGTCGCGGAACGTCACCGCTCCCGATGCCGCGCCGACCTCCATCGACTGCGTGATCCGCGGAGCCGCCGAGTGGCGCTCGTCCCCGGCCTGGTCCGCGGTCACCGTGCAGGTGCCGGAGCGGGTGAAGGACACGACCCCGCCCGCGATCGTGCAGGACCCGGCCGCTCCGAGCACCACGGGGGCGCTCGACGCGCCGGCCGTCACGACGGGCGTGTAGGAGCCCCCCGCGACCGCCGCGTCGGGGACCGGCGAGGCGAACGCCAGCGTCTGGCCGAGGGCGCCGATCCCGAAGGTGCGGACGGCCTGCGGAGCGGCGCCGTACCGCGAGTCGCCCGCCTGGTCGAGCGTCAGCGTGCAGGTGCCGACGGAGTCGTAGGACACGACTCCCGCGGCCGCCGAGCATGCTCCGGAGGCGGTCAGCACCGGACGCGCCGTGGAGGGCCCGGCGATGATCCGCGGGGTGGTCGTCCCGCCGACCGTCGCGCCGGTCGGCGCGGTGCCGCCGAAGGAGACGGTGCCCGCGAGCAGTCCGACCGCGATCACCTGCGAGGCCCGCTCCGCCGCGTCGTACCGGGCGTCGCCCGTCTGGTCGGCGGTCACCGTGCAGGTGCCCGATCCGGTGAAGGAGACGACCCCGTTCGTGAGCGTGCAGGATCCGGAGGCGCCGAGCACCACGGGCCGCCCGGAGGCTCCGCCGGTCGCGGTCGGGCGGTAGGTGCCGCCCGCGAGCGCCGAGTCCGGCGCCTGCGAGGTGAAGGCCACGGTCTGCGCGACCCGGGTGATCTCGAAGCTGCGCACGGCCGTCGGCGCTGCGCTGTGGCGGATGTCGCCCGCCTGGTCCAGCGTCAGCGTGCAGGTGCCGGCGGAGTCGTAGGAGACCAGTCGGAAGGGCCCGACGGAGCAGGCGCCGGAGGCCGTCAGCACCGGGGGAGCACTGGAGGGGCCGGCGACGACCGCGGCCGTCGAGGAGCCCCCGACCCGGGCCTCGGCCGGAGCATCGCCGCCGAACGCGACGGTGCCCGCGAGCTGCGTGACCGCGACGGTCTGCGAGGCCTGCGCCGCCGCGGCGTAGCGCCCGTCGCCCGCCTGGTCCGCCGTGACGGTGCAGGTGCCGCTGCCGGCGAAGGTGACGACGCCGTCCGCGAGCGTGCAGGCGCCGGTCGCTCCGATCGTCACGGGGAGCCCGGACGCGCCGCCCGTCGCGGTCGGAGTGAGCGTGTCGCCGGCCGCGGCCGTCGACGGCGCGGTCGAGGTGAAGGCGACGGTCTGCGCGATCGCGGTGACCTCGAAGGTCTGGACCGCCCGCGCGGTGCCGTAGGTGGCGTCGCGGTAGTGGATCGCCGTCAGCGTGCAGGTGCCCGCGGAGTCGAACCGGACGGCGCCGTTCTCGCCGTCGGAGCAGGCGCCCGAGACGCTGAGCACCGAGGGGCCGGAGGACGGTCCGCGCGTGAAGGCGGGAGTGAAGGATCCGCCGACCTCCGCGTCGGTCGGGACGGCGGTCGTGAACGCCACGGAGCCGGGCGCGTAGCCGACCTCCACCTCCTGCACGGCGGGCCGGGCGCTGTCGTACTGCCGGTTCCCGTTCTGGTAGGCGAAGACGCCGCAGACGCCCTTCGTGGTGAAGGTGACCACGCCGTCCTTCGCCGAGCACGACGCGGTGGTGAGGAGGAACGGAGCGATGCCCGAGGCGCCGCCCTCGATCACCGGGCGGTACGTGTCCCCCAGGACGGCGCCGACCGGAGGCGCGCTCGTGATCCGGACCGTCTGCGGGAGGAAGTAGATCGAGTACTCCTGCTCGGCGTGCCGCGCGGGCCAGTAGCCGTCTCCGGGCTGGTCGAGGGACAGCACGCAGAGCCCGGCCCCGTCGTTCCGCACAGTCACGCCGTCCGGGAGGATCGAGCAGTCTCGGCTCGCGGAGAGCACGGGCACGCCCTTCGACGGGCCGGGCACGATCGTCGGCCGGTACGTCTCGAGCGACATCGCGTGCGGGGGCGCGGTGCTCCCGAAGGAGAGGTTCCCCTCGGGAGTCCCGACCGTGATGACCTGCCGGACCTGCGGAGCGGCGTCGTGCCGATCGTCCGCGGCCTGGTCGATCGTCACCGTGCAGGTGCCGTCGCCGAAGAACGTCACCACGTCGTCCGCGATGGTGCAGTTGCCGTTCTCGATCACCGCGATCACGAGCGGGTTGCCCGAGCCGCCGCCGGTCGCCTCGACCGTGTACCGGTCGTCGGTGAACACCCGGTCGGGCGGAGTCGAGGTGACGACGACGGTCTGGGGGATCCGCGAGATCGGGACGAAGCGCACCAGGCCGTCGGCGGCCGCGTACACCTCGTCGCCCGGCTGGTCGAACTGCACGCCGCAGGTCGAGGGCTCGGTGTAGGTCAGGATCTGCGCACCCGTCGCGTCGGGGGCGACGGTGCAGCCGAAGAAGGTCCTGACGAGCACCGGCAGTCCCGAGCTCGAGGTCGCCGTGGCGACGCCGGTCGACTCCAGGACGCCGGTCTTCGGCACCGCGACCGTCAGCGTCTGCGACGCCTTCGCGACCTCGAGATCGAAGGAGGCGCGCCCCGCGGTGTAGTGGTCGTCGCCGGCCTGGTCGGCGGTCACGGTGCAGGTGCCGCTCCGGGTGAAGGTCACGACGCCGTCGGCGATCGCGCAGGATCCGGTCGCTCCGATCGAGACGGGGCTCCCGGAGCCGCCGCCGGTGGCCGTCGGAGTGAAGGTGCCCAGCGCCGTCGGCGCGGTCGGCCGCGAGGAGGTGAAGGCGACCGTCTGCGAGAACTTCCGGACCGTGATCCGGAACGAGGACGTGCCGGTGTTGCCGGCCTCGTCGTCCGCGGTGCAGTCGACCGTCGTGTCCCCGATCGGGAAGACGCTTCCCGAGGCGGGCGTGCAGGTCGAGCCCACGGCTCCGTCGACCGCGTCCTGCGCGGAGGACGCGAAGGTGACGACGGCGCCGGAGACGTCGGCCGGCTCGGCCGTGACGGCGGCGGGCACGGTCACGACGGGGGCCGAGCGGTCGGCCAGCGCGAAGGTGCCGGGGATCGACCGGAGGGTGTAGTTCGGCCCCGCGTCGCCTCCGTCGCACCGCGTGACGTAGTCGCCGACGGGCGTGCGCGCTCCGATCGTCACCTTCCCGGTGCCGTCCGCCGTGTAGTAGGCGCCGGTCGGCTCGGTGACGAACCGGTCGGTTCCTGCGAAGCCGTCGGCCGTGCAGGTGACCGTCGGGGCGGTCGCGGTGCCGTGCGCCTGCGTCCCGGGGCTCGACGCGGTCACCGAGAGGGGCGCCGGCGAGATCGTGAGCGCGCCGTCGATGGTGATCAGCTGTCCCGAGGGGTTCGTCAGGCCGGAGCAGCGCGTGGGGTAGCGGCCGACGGGGGTCGTCGCGGAGAGCGCCAGCGGCGTCGTGAAGCCGGTGTCGGACGCCGCGAAGGCGCCGCAGGAGACCGTCCCCGAGGGGGAGCCGGTCACGGAGGCGGTGATCGCGGGGGGAGTGGATCCGTAGGTCGACGAGGGCGAGGAGGCGGTCACCATCGGGACGGCCGCGACGATGCGCAGCGCGCCGTCCCTGTACCCCGCGATCGTGTAGTCGCTGCTGACCTTCGCGCCGCTGCACCGCGTGGTGAAGGTGGTGAAGGTGGAGGTGGGCCAGTTCGGGATCAAGCGGTAGATGACGTCGTCCGCCGTGACGATCGGCCGGTAGACGCCGGCCGTGAGCGGGGCGCCGAAGGTGTCGGTGCCGACGAAGGCGGCCGTGCAGCGCAGGTCGGGGGACGGCGCGCCTCGCGGGTAGTCGACCGTCGGAGCGGTCACCGTGAGCGCCTTCGGCTTCGCCGTGAAGCTCTGCAGGGGCTCGCCCGCCCAGCCCAGAGGAGCGAGCGCGTCGAGCCTCGCCGCGAGCGTGCAGACGCCGGCGTGGAGCACGGTCACCCTCATGCCGCTGACGGAGCAGGTCTCGGCGGTCCTGCTGCTCAGGACGATCGAGCGGCCGGGCACATCGACGGCCTGCGCGTAGGGGCTCGCGTCGAAGGAGTCGCCGTACGCCTTCTGCGGGAGCGTCGACAGGTCGAAGCGCACGCCGCCCACCGCCACGGTGGCCGGCTCGCTGCGGACGCTGCCCCCGCAGGTGGTCAGGGTCGCCCGGTAGCGGTAGGAGCCGGTGGGATCGGGGCCGGCCTCGAGGAACGCGGTCCCGTCCTCCCGGGCGCCCGCCCGGCCGAGGGCGGGCTTCCACGTGGCGCCGCCGTCGGTGGACCTCTCCCACGACACGGCGGGGATGCCGCCGTAGACGGCCGAGACGCTCACGCCCATCGTCAGCGTGTAGACCTGGTTGGTGACGCCCGCGATGTCCGAGGGCTGCCGGGTGATGACGGGTGCCGCGGCGCACGCGCGCACCTCGTGGCGCAGAGCGGGGAGCGCCGACCAGCTCCCTCGTCCCGCCTCGGCGGGGGTGATGGTGTCGGGGTAGTGCGCGCGGATCTCGTTCCAGCCCTGCGGGATGTCCCTCGTGGTCAGAACGCCGACGCCGTCCGCGTCGAGGGTCACCCTGCTGGTACCTGCACCGGTGAGGATCTCGACGGTGCCGCCGGCGGCCACCGGCCGGCCCAGGCTCGGGATGGTCACCTTCGCGGTGACGGTGACCTCCTGCCCGAGCATCGAGAAGTCGGGGGTCCGCGTCACGGTCACGGCGGTGTCGTACACCGGAGCGACCACGGGGTCGGCCGCCGTCGGGCCGGCCGTCTGCGAGATCCTCGTCACGCTCGGGTGCACGTAGCTCGAGCCGCCGCCGCCGGCGCCGGGGTCGTTCATGACGCCGAGGGTGTCGTTCATGCTGCCGAACACGTAGGGCGATCCGCCGCCGCCGCCGTACCACCAGCCGGCCCCGCCGCCGCCGCCGCTGTGGCCGGGGAACGAGCAGTTGCCGCCGCCGCCGCGGGAGGCGCCGGCGTCGGCGCCCTTGCCGTCGTTGAGGAACACGCCCCACTGGCCGTTGTTGCCGTCGGCGCACTCGCCGAACGTGCTGTAGCCGCGGGCGCCGGGCGAGCCGCCCGAGCTCTGCCCGGCCGCGCCGCCGCCGCCGCCGTCGGCCGCGTTGTTCCTGCCGCCGTTCCCGCCGCCCCTCGCGCCGCTGCCGGCGTCGGCGTCGCCGCCGACCGAGGACCGCCCGCCGCCGCCTCCGCCGCCCGCCGCCACGGCGAGGGCGTGCTGACAGCCGTCCGAGCCGGCCGTGCTGAGGTACTGGGCGTCGCCGCCCGCGCCGCCGGAGTCGCCCGCGTAGACGCCGCCGTTCACGTAGCGCGTGGCGCCTGCCGCTCCGGCCGGGGCGCCGGTGAGGCGCCCGATCTCCAGCACCTGCCCGGGTGTGACGGGCACCTCCACGACGAGGCTGGAGCCGCGTCCGCCGGCGTTGCCCGTCCCGAGGCCGCTCGCACCCTTCCCGCCGTTCTGGCCGCTGAGTACGGCGCGGACCGTCGAGACCCCGGTCGCGGGAACCGTGTACTGCGACACCGTCGAGACCTTCGGGGAGGTGAAGCACGCGGTGCTGAAGACCGGCGCCGCGGAGGCGGCCGGCGCGGCCACGACGCTGAGGCCGGCACCCGCCACGAGCACGGCGGCCGCGACGAGGGAACGGAGGAAGGACTGTCGCATGCGCTGCTACTCCCGGCTGCTGCCGGGAGCGGGCGTCCACGGTCGGCTCAGAGTAGGGCGGTCGTCGACCCGCGAGGAAGACGAAAGATACACGAGCGCCCTGCTCGGGGGGTACAGGAGGCCGCTTCTGCCGGAACCTCCCAGGAAGTACCCGTGCACGTCGACGCAGCATCCTCACCCTGTCGGGGGAGCGTCCCCCCTGTCGGGGCAGCGTCCCCCCCTGTCGGAGCAGCGTCCCCGCCCTATTGCGGCCGCCGCCCGGGTCGCGTAGCCTAGTGAGGTTGCGTGCATCTGCACGCGCTTGCGTGCTGCCCGCCGGGCAGGAGCTCCGGCTCCGGCCGGACAGTCGGGCGGTGCGCCGACAAGTGACCTTGGGTGGGTCGGGCGGGGCTTCGTGCCGCGCGTGATCCACGGTAACCACACATGGAGGAAACCATGGCAGCAGTCTGCCAGGTGACCGGAGCCGTCCCCGGCTTCGGGCACGCCATCTCGCACTCGCACCGGCGCACCAAGCGCCGCTTCGACCCGAACGTGCAGAAGAAGACGTACTACGTGCCGTCGCTTCGCCGTAACGTCACCCTGACCCTCTCGGCCAAGGGCATCAAGGTCATCGACGCCCGTGGCATCGAGTCCGTCGTCAAGGATGTTCTCGCTCGCGGGGTGAAGATCTAATGGCCAAGCAGCAGGACGTCCGTCCGATCATCAAGCTCCGTTCGACGGCCGGCACCGGTTACACCTACGTGACCAAGAAGAACCGCCGCAACGACCCCGACCGTCTCGTGCTCAAGAAGTACGACCCCGTAGTGCGCAAGCACGTCGACTTCCGCGAGGAGCGCTAAGTATGGCCAAGAAGAGCAAGATCGCCCGCAACGAGCAGCGCAAGGTGATCGTCGACCGCTACGCCGCCAAGCGCCTCGAGCTGAAGAAGGCCCTGGTCGACCCGGCCGGGACCGACGAGACCCGTGAGGCCGCCCGCGTCGGCCTCCAGAAGCTCCCCCGCAACGCCTCGCCCGTCCGCGTCCGCTCGCGCGACGCCGTCGACGGCCGCCCCCGCGGCAACCTCACGAAGTTCGGCATCTCGCGTGTCCGCTTCCGTGACATGGCGCACCGCGGCGAGCTGCCCGGCATCACCAAGTCCAGCTGGTGACCGAGCGCCGCTAGCGGCGTGAACGACCGAAGGCCCGTGATCGAAGGATCGCGGGCCTTCGTCGTCCCGCCGGCGGACGTAAAATGTGCGGATGACCGACTCCAGCCTGCCCACCGTCGCCGAGATCGCGGCGCTCATCGACCACGCGATCCTGAAGCCCGAGCTCACCCGCGCCGAGGTCGACGCCCAGCTCGACGAGGCGCGCGCGTCCGGCGTGTTCAGCGTCTGCGTCCGCCCCTCCGACATCGCCCACTCGGTCGCTCGGCTCGAGGGCTCCGGCGTCCTGGTCGGCACGGTCATCGGCTTCCCCCACGGCACCACCTCGACCGCGGCGAAGGTCGCGGAGTCGCGTCAGGCGCTCGCCGACGGCGCGTCCGAGCTCGACATGGTC
The DNA here is from genome assembly GCF_002931865.1 of Rathayibacter sp. AY1C7. Lineage (NCBI taxonomy): Bacteria > Bacillati > Actinomycetota > Actinomycetes > Micrococcales > Microbacteriaceae > Rathayibacter > Rathayibacter sp. AY1C7. Next base: position 22,202 of record NZ_PSWB01000022.1, read on the forward strand.
GTCAACATCGGCCGCCTCCGGAGCGGCCTGCTCCAGGACGTCGAGGACGACGTCCGCGCCGTGGTCGAGGCCGCCGAGGGCCACGTCGTCAAGGTCATCCTCGAGACGAGCCTCCTCGACGACGAGCAGGTCGTCGAGGGCAGCCGGGCCGCCGAGCGCGCCGGCGCGGACTTCGTGAAGACCGCCACCGGCTTCGCGGGCGGAGGCGCGAACGAGCACGACCTCCGCCTCATGCGCGGCGCCGTCTCGGAGGCCGTCCAGGTGAAGGCGTCCGGCGGAGTCCGCGACCTCGACACGCTCCTCGCCTACCGCAGCCTCGGCGTCACCCGCTTCGGCACCAGCGGCTCCGCGACCATCCTCGCCGACCTCGCGGCGCGGCACTCGGGCGACTCCTCCGCGGCACGTGTCGACTCAGCCTCCTACTGACGGAGCGGCCGACGAGGGCCGCACCGCACCCGCCGACCGGATGACGCCCGTGCGCCTGCGCCCGGGCCGCGCCGGCCGGTGGGCGGAGCGGACCCGCCGCCCCCTCGACGAGATCGCCCGCGCCCTCAAGGAGCGCGTCTACGCGACCTTCACGGGCCTGGCCGTGGTGATGATCTACCTCGTCGGCGACCACCCCGACGCGGTCCACGCCCTCCAGAGCCTCGTGATCTCGATCATCGGGATCTCGGCCGCGGGCTTCGTCGCCGAGGTGATCGCGCACCAGGTCGTGCACGCGGCGACGCCCTCGCGAGCGGAGTCGGGCACGATGCTGCGGATCGCGGGCGGGGCGCTCGCCTCGGCGTCGCTGCCGGTCCTCGCGCTCGGTGCCGCGGCGCTGGGCTGGATCGACGCGACGGTCGCGCTGCGGATCGGCGCGGGCGTCTACGTCGCCACGCTCGCGGGGATCGCCCTCATCGCCGTCGTTCGCGCGGGCCTCTCCTGGAAGGAGAGCCTCGTCTCGCTGCTCGGGATCGTGGGCCTCGGCGTTCTGGTCGTCGGCGTGCTCGCGCTCGCGCACTGATCCGGAGGCGCCGCCGCGCGTAGGCTCGGACGGATGACGTCACGCACCAGGGTCGAGCTCGGCCGCCGGGAGGACCTCGGCGCCGACTGCGCGAACTGCTTCGGCCTGTGCTGCGTCGCCCTCGCCTTCGCCCGCTCCGCCGACTTCCCGTTCGACAAGCGCGCCGGGGACCCGTGCGTCAACCTCGACGGCGAGGACGCGTGCACGATCCACCGCCGGCTCCGGCCCCAGGGCTTCGTCGGCTGCACCGTCTTCGACTGCTTCGGCGCCGGTCAGAAGGTCTCGCAGCAGACGTTCGGCGGCGTCTCCTGGCGGTCCGACCCGGCCGTGCGCGAGCGGATGTTCGCGGTGTTCCCGCTGATGCGCCGCCTGCACGAGCTGCTCTGGTACCTCGACTCCGCTCTGGCGCTGCCCGGCGTCGGCGCGCCGCTCCTCGATGAGCTGCGCGAGCGGTTCGACGCGGTGCACGCGCACACCCTCGGCGAGCCGGAGCAGGTGGTCGCGGTCGACGTCGACGCGGAGTACGGAGCGTCCCGGCCGCTCCTGATCGCAGCGAGCGCGGCCGCTCGCGCAGGAGCGGCGCCGGCTGCCCGCCGGTCGAGGGGCCGTCGGCTCGCTCCGGGTGCCGATCTGGCGGGCGTATCGCTCCGGAACGCGGACCTGCGGGGGGCGGATCTGCGGGGCGCGCTCCTCCTCGCCGCGGATCTGCGGGGTGCGGATCTGCAGCGGTGCGACCTGCTCGGGGTGGACCTTCGTGATGCGGACGTGTCCGGTGCGCGGCTCGCCGAGGCGGTCTACCTCACCCAGGCGCAGGTGAACAGCGCCCGAGGGGATGCGGCGACCACGCTGCCGTCGCATTTTGAGCGCCCGTCGCACTGGGGCGGCTAGCCCGCCAGGTCAGAGGCTGCGGGGGCCGCCCAGCGACTCGTCGCCGCCCTCGTCGTCGAAGCCGAGGGCCTCGACGACCTCGCGGCCGAGGAGGTGCGCGCCGCTCCAGCCCTCGATGACGCACCGGGGGAACGCCTCGCGGTCCGGCGAGCCGAGCCATGCGGCCGCGGCCTCGCGGGCCCATGCCTCCGAGGCGTACACGCCGATGATCTCGGTGCGGTCGTCCCACGGCGTCGCGGTCGAGAGGACGAAGTGGTCACCGTTCACGATCGGATCTCCTCCGGCTCTCGGGGTTCAGCGACCCCGTGGGAGTGCGGGACCGGACCGGACGCTACCCGCGGGCGGGGGAGCGCGTCTCCGGGGTCGACACGAGCGCGGATGAAGGCTACGGGAACGTCGAACGCGGCGCGATCACCCGATGGTCCCACGCAGGCGGGCGTTCAGCCCACCCAGAGCGGTCGCGATCTCGTTCTCGTCGCTTCCGGGGAGGAGGGCGCCGCCCTGCTCGAGGCCGTGGCGCAGGGTCGCCGACACGCCGACGCCCCGGTGCCGTCCGGCCCGGGGCGTCGGTGCGGGGGAACGGTCAGACGACGCGCGGGTCGGACTCCTGGGTGTCGTCCTCGGGGATGTGGACGTCCTGGACGGTCACGTTGATCTCGGCGACCTCCATGCCGGCGATGTGCTGGATGGCGTCGGCGACGGCGGAGCGCACGTCCTCGGCGACCTTCTGCAGCGGCGCGGGGTACTCGGCGACGATGGTGATGTCGGCGGCGACCTGGCGCTCGCCGACCTCGACCTTGACGCCCTGGCCGCGGTCGTCGTTGCCGATCGCGCTGCGGATGGCGCCGATCGCTCGGGCCGCTCCTCCGCCGAGGGCGTGGACGCCCGGGACCTCGCGCGCGGCGATGCCGGCGACCTTGGCGATGACGCCGTCCTCGATCACGGTGCGTCCGGATCCGGTGCTGGTCTGACGGGTGGTGGTCGCGGTGGTCTCGGCCATGGTCTCCTCTTTCGCTCGGGGCCCGATCGCTCGATCAGGCGGGGTATGCAGGTAGGACGCTCCGTCGACGCCGAACGTCACGGTCGGATCCGCCCCGCCCAGGCAACTGCCAGAGAGGAGGGCCGGGCCGGGCCGGTCCTCTCAGGAACGCGGTCGACGCCCGTCGATTCGCCCTCGGCCCGGTGCTGTGGTGGCATGGAGCCGTGACCGACGCGACCGCCCCGCAGGCGCCCCTCCCCGATCGGACGGCCGCGCGCATGCGCCCGCGCGCCCTGCTCGTCCTGGCCCTGATCGGCGCGGTCGGCGGGACCCTGTCGGGCGCGTTCGGCGTCGGCGGCGGGATCGTGATGGTGCCGATGCTGATCGCGTGGGCCGGGATGGACCAGCGCCGCGCCTCCGCCACCTCGCTGCTCGCGATCGCTCCGACCTCGGTCGCCGGAGCGTTCGGCTACGCCCTCGCCGGCCAGGTCGCCTGGGTCCCGGCGGCGGTGATCGCGGCTGCGGCGATGCTCGGGGCGGTGGCCGGATCCTGGCTGCTCGCGCGGCTGCCTCTGGGCGTGCTGCGCTGGATGTTCGTGGCGCTGCTCGTGGCCGCGGCGGTGCGGATGGCCGTGTTCGGCTCGAACGACACCGGCGACGTCGCCGAGGGCTGGGGCGTGTGGCCCGGATTCGCGGGGCTCGGCATCGGGATGGGCGTCGCTTCCGGCCTCTTCGGCATCGGCGGCGGAGCGATCGCCGTGCCGGTCCTGGTCGGCGCCTTCGGGCTCGCGGACCTCCTGGCCAAGGGCACCTCGCTCGCCGCGATGATCCCCACGGCGGTCACCGGCTCGATCGCGAACGCCCGGCGCGGCCTGCTCGACGTGCGCGCGGGCCTCGTGGTCGGGCTCACCGCGACGGCGTTCTCCTTCGCCGGAGTGGCGCTCTCCTTCCTCCTGCCGGCGCGCGTGTCCGGGATCCTCTTCGCGGTCCTCCTCCTGCTCGCCGCGGTGCAGCTCGCCCTCCGCGGGCGGCGCCGCTGAGCCCTGCACGACGCGGACCCCCGCCGTCAACGCCCTGTCCGATCCGTCGCAGACGCTCGTAGCGTCGTCGCGATCGGGCGCGGGCCCGGAGGGGCGGGAGCACGATGGAGCAGCAGCAGCGCGAGCAGCAGGGCCGGCAGCAGCGGCGAGGGGGCGGCGCGAGCCTGCACCGGGACGTCGCACCCGGGGTGCACCGGCTCGAGCACGCCTGGACGAACCTCTACCTGATCGAGGAGGCCGGCCGGCTGACCGTCGTCGACCACCTCGGCGTCGCCCGCAGCCTCGTCCGGCGGGGCGTCCCCGTGCACCTGCACGTGGCCGACCAGCCGCTCGCCGCGCAGCCCTACTCCTACCGCCGCCAGCGCACCCCGTTCGTGTACCCGCTGCTGCACCCCTCCGCGATCCCGGTGCTCGGAGCGATGGCCCGTGCGGGCGCGCTCGCGGTGCCGCCCGTGCACGGGACCCTGCCGCTGACCGCCGGAGCGGTGCTCGACGTGCCCGGATCGCCCCGCGTGCTCGCGACTCCGGGGCACACCGACGGGCACGTCTCGCTGCACCTGCCCGAGCGCGACGCGGTGATCGACGGAGACGCACTGGTCACGCTCGACCCCTACTCCGCGCGCACCGGCCCGCACCTGGTCGCGCGCGCCGCCACCGCCGACACGGCGCAGTCCCTCGACTCGCTGCGGGTCCTCGCCGGGACCGGGGCGCGGACACTCCTGCCCGGCCACGGCGCGCCCTGGCGCCTGGGCGTCGCGGCGGCGGCCGAGCTCGCGGCGCGGACGCCGATCGCCTAGGGCAGGCTCCGCAGGCCGCTCGGACGCCGGTGGCCTGCCTCCCCGGCCGACCCGGTCCCGCAGCCGTGACACCATCGGAGGTGATGTCGATCCCCGGTCCCGCATGAGCGCGGTCAGCTACCAGGCCGCGTCGATCCCCCTCCGCCTGGCCAGCGCCGGCATGGTCGTCGCCCTCCCCGTCCTCGCCGTCGAGCGTCTCGGCGACGTCGCGCTCGGCGGCGCCCTGACCGGAGCGGCGCTCTTCCCCGCCGTGATCGCCGCGCCGCTGGTCGGCACGGTGCTCGACCGGGTCCGCCGCCCCCGCCGGCTCCTGGTCGGCGCCGCGCTCACGACCGCCGTCGCCTTCGCGGTCGCCGCCTTCCTCGGCGAGGTGCCGACGCCGCTCATCGTGCTGCTGCTGCTCCTCGCGGGGCTCGCGACGCCCGTCTACATGGGCGGCATGTCGAGCTTCGTCACGAGCGCCATCCCGGAGCCGCGCCGCGCCTACGCGCAGGACTCGCTCTCGTACACGGTCGCCTCGATCAGCGGGCCGGCGATCGTGGGCCTCGCGGTCGGAGTCGGGGGAGCGCGGACCGCGATGCTCGCCATGGCGGTCCTCGCCCTCATCGGCGTCGTCGGGTCGCTCGGCCTGGCGATGGAGGCTCGTCCGGCGCCGACCGTCGGCGTGCTGCGGACGATCGTCGCGGGCGTCACCCACCTCGTGCGGCACCGTCCGATCGCGGTGGTCACCTCGGCGGGCACGCTCAGCCAGGTCGCGGGCGGAGCGGCGGGAGTCGCGGCGATCAGCCTCTCGGTGGAGCGGCTGGGCAGCACCGACGCCGCCGCGTGGATCCTGACCGCCTTCGCCGTGGGCGGCCTGCTCGGCGCCCTCGCCGTGGCGGCTCGCCGCTGGACCCGCCGTCCGCCGGCGTGGACCATGGGCGCCGCCTACATCGCGACCGGCGCCGTCCTCCTGGTCGCCGTCCCCGACCTGGGCGTCGTCGTGGCGATCGCCGCCTTCGCGGTCGCGGGCGTCTTCACGGCCCCCTCGAACGCGGCGATGCTGCTGCTGCGCGACCAGGAGAGCCCCGCCGCCGTCCGCTCGCAGGTGTTCACGATCGGCGCGGGGCTGCGCTCCGCCGCCGCGGCCGTCGGCGCCGTGCTGGCGGGAGCGGCGTCCGGCCTCGGAGCCTCCTGGCTCGTCGCGGGGATCGCCGTGGTCTGGATCGGCTCCGGCCTGCTCCTGCGCCTGTTCCCCGCGCGCGACCGCGACTGACCCGAGCCGCGCGCGGAGCGCTCGGCGGGACCGGCACCACCGCGCGCGGGGATCGCGATCAGGCCGCGACGCCCGCCAGCGTGCCCGTGCTCGGCCCGTTCGGGTCGGTGATCATGCAGTTGATCGTGCGGTCGCCCGTGCCCCAGCTCTCGGCGGTCGGGTAGTAGTAGCTGAAGTCGTACGCCGAGTCCTGGTAGCCGATCCCGGTGAACGACTCGAACGCCGTGACGCAGTCGGTCTCGGCCTGCTCCGTCGCGACGGACTCGCCCGGGTACTCGTCGGCATCGGCCATCGTCAGGTTCTGGAACACCTCGTAGACGTGCGGGTCGGTGCAGGGCACGGTCGGCACGTCGGTGACCTCGGTCGCCTCCTCGCTGAGCTCGCCGTTCAGGCAGTCGCCCACGCGCAGCTGGAAGACGTCGGTCGTCCCGCCCTCGGTGATCTCCCCGGTCTCGTCGTCGCGGGTCTCGCCTCCCATCAGGCCGTTCAGGCCCGAGCAGCCGGTCAGGCCGAGGGCGAGGGCCGCGCCGGCGGCCAGGACGAGGGCGGTTCTGCGGCGGTTCATGGCGACTCCCGGGATCAGCGGTACGGAGGTGTTCCTGTGACGACTCCCAGGCTAGAGGTGCAGGGCATCCGTCCCGAGGGGGATGCACCCGATCCGGATCTCCACTTTCCGGAGTAGCGGACGCTCAGCCCGGTCCGGTCGAATGGGGTCATGGCTCAGAAGACGGTCGCAGACCAGCTCATCGCTCAGCTCATCGACGCCGGCGTCTCCCGCATCTACGGGATCGTCGGCGACTCGCTGAATCCGATCGTCGACGCGGTGCGCCGCAGCGGCGGCTCCGAGAAGGGAGGCATCGACTGGATCCACGTGCGCAACGAGGAGGCGGCCGCCTTCGCCGCCGGCGCGGAGGCGCAGCTCACCGGGCGCCTCGCCGTCTGCGCCGGCAGCTGCGGCCCCGGCAACCTGCACCTGATCAACGGCCTCTACGACGCGCACCGCTCCTCCGCCCCGGTGCTCGCCATCGCGAGCCACATCCCGAGCAACGAGATCGGCTCGTCCTACTTCCAGGAGACGCACCCGGACAGGCTCTTCGTCGAGTGCTCGAACTACCGCGAGCTGATCTCGACCGCCGCCCAGGCCCCGCGGGTCGTCAACGCCGCGATGCGCAGCGCGGTGGCGCTCCGCGGAGTCGCCGTGGTCACCCTCCCCGGCGACATCGCCGAGCTGGAGGCGGTGGACGGCTTCCCCGCGTTCGTGCTGCCGTCGACGCCCGTCCTGGTCCCCGCCGACGCCGACGTCCGCGCCCTCGCGGCCGCGATCGACCAGGCGCGGACCGTCGCGATCTTCGCGGGCGCCGGAGTGCAGAACGCGCACGACGAGGTCGTCGCCTTCGCCGAGCTGGTGGGCGCGCCCGTCGGGCACAGCCTGCGCGGCAAGGAGTGGATCCAGTACGACAACCCCTACGACGTCGGCATGACGGGCCTCCTCGGCTACGGAGCGGCGCACGCCGGCATTCACGACGCCGATCTGCTCCTCCTCCTCGGCACCGACTTCCCCTACGAGCAGTTCCTCCCCGACGCCTCGAAGGTGGTGATCGCTCAGGTCGACAGCGACGCCTCGAAGCTCGGTCGCCGCGTCAGCGTCGCGCACCCCGTCCACGGCGACGTGGCGGCGACCCTCACCGCGCTGACCCCGCTCGTGCAGCGGAAGGACCACCGCTTCCTCGACAAGACGCTGAAGAAGCACGAGAAGCTGGTCACCGGAGTCGTCGGGAAGTACACCGAGGTCGGCACGCGCAGCCCGATCCACCCCGAGCTCGTCGCCTCCACGCTCGACGGCCTGCTCTCCGAGGACGCGATCGTCACCGCCGACACCGGCATGGGCAACGTCTGGCAGGCCCGCTACATCACCCCCAACGGGAAGCGGCGCCTGCTCGGCTCGTACATGCACGGCTCGATGGCGAACGCACTGCCGCAGGCGGTCGGCGCGCAGCTCTCGCACCCCGGTCGCCAGGTCGTCTCGCTGAGCGGCGACGGCGGGCTCTCGATGCTGATGGGCGAGCTGGTCACGGTCGCCGCCTACCGGCTGCCCGTGACGATCGTCGTGTTCAACAACTCCACGCTCGGGCTGGTGAAGGTCGAGATGCTGGTCGACGGCTTCCCGGACTTCGCCGTCGACGTGCCGATGGTCGACTACGCGAAGGTGGCGGAGGCGATCGGCATCCGCGGCATCCGCGTCGAGGACCCGCGCGACGTGGAGGAGGCCCTCCGCTCGGCGCTCGCCGACGGCGGCCCGGTCCTCGTCGACGTGGTGACGGATCCGCTCGCCCTCTCGCTCCCGCCCACGATCACGGGCGCGCAGGTGAAGGGCTTCGCGCTGGCGGTCTCGAAGATCGTGATGAACGGAGGAGCGGGCGAGGCCGTCGCGCTGGCCCGCACCAACATCAAGCACGCTCTCCGATGATCGACGCCCGAGCGCTCGCGAGCGGCACCTGGTTCGTCCGGGGCTCCTCGCTGCCGCTCTGGCGCTCGCGGTCGGGGGTGGCGATCACGTACGCGCCGCTCCCGACCGGCGGGATCGGCGACATCGTCAGCTGGCGCGGCCGCACGCGCTCGCACTACGTGGTCGGGATCGACACCCCCGACCCGCACGATCCGTCCGGCTTCCGCTGGCGCGGCGTCGAGCCGCTGACCCTCCTCGCCCGCAGCCGCTGGTCGTTCGTCGCCGCCGACGAGGAGGCGGGCTGGGCCCTCACCCGCTTCGCCCGGACGCCGTTCACGCCCGCCGGCGTCGACGTGTACGTCCGCGAGCCGCACCCGGCCCGCGGCGTCCTCGCGGCGGCGCTCGCCGCCTGCGCCGCCGACCCGCGCACGTCCGCGCTGCGCCCGCGCCTCTTCGAGGTCGCGCCCTGATTCCTGAGCGCGCGCCCTCCCGTGAGGCGTCACGAACGGTCGTCATCCCGCTCGGATGACGACCGTTCGTGACCCCTCGGCGGTCGTCGATGCGGGGATCGTTCCGCGAGCGCTCGTCGCAGGCGCTCGACGGAGCGCTCGGGGTGGGGGACGAACTCGGCGCCGACGATGCGGACGACGCGGACCCCGATCGAGGCGAGGTCGTCGTAGCGGCCGAGGTCGCGCGCGAAGCGCCGGTTGCTGGTGCGATGATCGTCGCCCTCGTACTCCCACGCGACCCGCTCCGCGGGGTACCAGCCGTCCGGCCGCCCGACGAAGACCCCGTCGGAGTCGAACAGCGGCTCCTGCAGCACCGGCTCCGGGAGCCCCGCCTGCACGGACGCGAGCCGGAACCGCGACTCCTGCCGCGACTCCGCCCCGTCGCGCACCAGAGCGAGCGCGGCGCGGAGTCGCACCGAGCCCCGACCGCGGAAGGCCGACACGCGCTCCCGCAGGTCGGGCAGCGGCACCCAGGGCCGTTGATCCGCCGGATCGCCGACGACCGGCGTGCGCACCAGCGCGTCGCCCACCGCGACGAGGTCGTCCGGCTCGAGGAGCGCGGAGAGATGGCAGAAGAGCGAGGCCGGATCGGTGAGGGGGAGTCCGCGGCGGAGGACGCGGCGGACGTCGGGATCGGCGAGGGCGTGGCCGACGACGTTCCGGTGCCGGGGAGCGCGTCCCGGCCGGCGGACGCTGACGTGCACCGGCTCGTCCGCAGCGGCGGGCGGGAGGTCGAGCGGCCAGAGCCGCGCCGCCGTCACGTGGCTCAGGAGCGCCTCCGGACCGACCAGCGCGAGGAGCGCCTGCGCGCGCAGGCGCAGGTCGGGGTCGGGGTCGGCGGTGCGGACGCCGTGGAAGGGCCGGTGGAGGTCGGAGCTGCGGAGCCGCCCGCGGCTCAGACCGCTCGCGCGAGCGTCAGCGACGGTGAAGGCGCGGCCGCGGAGTCCGATCGGAAGCGGCGAGGGATCGTGCATCCGGCCACTGTCCCGCCTCCCGATCCTCGTGAACCGGTTCTCCACAGGTCGGATCCTGCGCCCCTCCCGCTCGACCGCGTCCAGGCGTCACGAACGGTCGTCATCCTGCCCGGATGACGACCGTTCGTGACGCCTCGGCGGGCCCCTGAAGCCCGCCGGGCGCGTCACTCGCCGAGCGTGATCGCCTGCGCCTCGACGAGCTCGAGCTCGGGCTCGGGCTCGTGGGCGTCGGCGCGGGCCAGGGTGCGGCGTCCGAGCAGCACGATCAGCGCGGCGACGGCGACGGCTCCGGCCGCGGCGTACATCGGGAAGGCCGGCGAGATCGCGGCGGCCAGGGCGGAGGCGGCGGGCGGGGCGATCGCGCCGCCGAGGAAGCGGACGCCGGAGTAGGCGGACGACGCGACGGAGCGGGGCAGGTCGGTCGCCTCCATCACGCACTCGGTGAGCACCGTGTTGACGACTCCGAGCAGCAGGCCGCCGACGATGATGCAGACGATCAGGCCGACACGGGACGAGATCACGAGGCCGCCGGCGATCAGGTCGAGCGCGAGCAGCAGCAGCACCGAGCGCAGCACGACGGTGCGCGGGAGGCGCCGGGTGAGCAGCGGAGCGACGAACACGGAGGTGACCGCCACGCCCAGGCCCCAGCCGAAGAACGTGAAGCCGAGGCCCATCTCGTCCAGCCCGAGCGGGTAGGGCGTGTAGGCGAGCAGCACGAAGAAGCCGATGTTGTAGAACAGGGCGGCGCCCGCCAGCGTGCGGATGGCCGGGACCTTGAGGGCCGCGAAGGGCGCCGAGAGCGGAGTCGGAGCGGGCTTCGGGCCGTCCTCGCGCAGGAGCGTCGCGATGGCGATGAAGCCGACGGCCATCAGCACGGCGGTCCCGAAGAACGGGCCGCGCCACGAGACGCTGCCGAGGAGCCCGCCGAGCAGCGGGCCGATGGCGATGCCGATGCCCAGCGCGGCCTCGTAGAGCACGATCGCCGCGGAGGAGCCTCCGCTCGCCGCGCCGACGATGGTCGACAGTGCGGTCGAGATGAACAGTGCGTTGCCGAAGCCCCAGCCCGCGCGGAAGCCGATGACGCCCTCGACGCTGCCCGCCGTGCCGGCGAGCGCGGCGAACACCACGATCAGCACCAGGCCGATCATGAGGGTCTTCTTGGCGCCGATGCGGCTGGAGAGCCAGCTGGTGAAGAACATCACGACGCCGGTGATGACGAGGTAGCTCGTGAAGAGCAGCGAGGTCTCGGTCGGAGTCGCCTGCAGGCTCTCGGCGATGGCCGGGAGGATCGGGTCGACCAGGCCGATCCCCATGAAGGCGATCACCGCGGCGAAGGCGACGGCCCAGACGGCCAGCGGCTGCTTCAGGATCGAGCCCTGGGCGGGCGAGTGGGGGGAGGTGGTCACGGCGTGGAGCCTTTCTCGGGGGAGGAGGGGACGGGGGTGCCGGCGATGCGGGCGACGCGGGCCTCGACGAGGGTCGCGGCGCGCTCGAGGGCGAGGCGGTCGTCCTCGTCGAGGTCCTCGAACAGCGGGGCGAGAGCGGCCTCGAGGCGGAGCCGGTGCTCGGCGAGGGCGTCGAAGCCGGCGGGAGTGCCCTCGATCAGCCAGGCGCGGCCGTCGCCGGCGTCGTGGACGCGGCGGATCCAGCCGGCCTCGTCGAGACGGGCGATGATGCCGGTCATCGTCGGCTGGGTGACGCGGACCCGCTCGGCGAGCTCGCCGAGGCGGGAGGGGGAGGCGGTGCGCAGCTCGGCGAGCGTCGACCAGACGGCTCCGGACTGCGCGCCGAGCCCGGTCGCGCCGCTCGCCCGGCCCGCGAACCGCGTGAGGGCGGTGGCGGCGGAGGCGAGACGCACGGGGGCACTGGAATCGGGCACGAGAAACAATATAGCATGCCTATGTAGTTCGGTGGAGAGCGCTTCGAGTCCACCCTCCATCGTGCGCACTCACTGACGTTCTCCTCCGCTTCTGTGACAGGATCGTCCGTATTCGCGCGTCCACTCCCGCGATCACCGACGGAAAGAGAAGTCATGTCCCCCAGCGAGCACGACGTCGTCGTGATCGGAGCCGGTGCCACCGGACTCACCGCGGCGCTCCGGCTGCAGCAGCACGGCCTCGACGTCGTCGTCGTCGAGGCGCGCGAGCGGGTGGGCGGGCGGCTCGAGACCCGCGTGGTCGACGGGCAGCTCCTCGAGCTCGGCGGCCAGTGGGTCTCGCCGGACCAGACGGCGCTCCTCGAGACCCTCGACGAGCTCGGCCTCGGCACCTACTCCCGCTACCGCGAGGGCGAGAGCGTCTACATCGGCGCCGACGGCTCCGCTCGCCGCTTCACCGGCGACATCTTCCCGGGGAGCGAGCGCACCGAGTCCGAGATCTTCCGTCTGATCGAGGTGCTCGACCGCCTCGTCGCCGAGACGGATCCGGCGGCGCCGTGGACGCACCCGCTCGCCCGCGACTACGACCGCATCACCTTCGCCGCATGGCTGGAGCAGCAGAGCGACGACGAGGAGGCACGGGCCAACATCGCCCTCTTCCTCGCCGACGCCATGCTCACCAAGCCGGCGCACGCCTTCTCCCTCCTCCAGGCGCTCCTCATGGCCGCGAGCGCGGGGAGCTTCAGCAACCTGGTCGACGCCGACTTCATCCTCGACAAGCGCGTGATCGGCGGCCTCCAGCAGGTCCCGGAGCGGCTCGCCGAGCGCCTCGGCGCCGAGCGCGTCCTGCTCGGGCACCCGGTCCGCTCCGTCCGCCACGGCGACGACGGGGTCGAGGTGCGCGCCGACGGCGCCGTCCTCCGCGCCCGCCGCGCGATCATCGCCGTGCCGCCGAACCTCGTCGGCCGCATCTCGTTCGACCCGCCGCTCCCGCGCCTGCGGCAGCAGGCCCTGCAGCACCAGTCGCTCGGCCTCGTGATCAAGGTGCACGCCACGTACGCCACGCCCTTCTGGCGCGCCGACGGCCTCTCCGGCACCGCGTTCAGTCCGCACTCGCTCGTCCACGAGGCCTACGACAACTCGAACCACGGGGAGGAGCGCGGCACCCTGGTCGGCTTCGTCTCGGACGAGAAGGCCGACCGCGTGCTCGCGCTCGACGAGGCGGAGCGGAAGGCCGCGATCCTCGACTCGCTCGCCGCCTACTTCGGCCCGGCCGCACTCGATCCGGTCGTCTACTACGAGAGCGACTGGGCGTCCGAGGAGTGGACGCAGGGCGCGTACGCCGCGAGCTTCGACCTGGGCGGGCTGACCCGGTACGGCGCGCTGCAGCTGGAGCCGGTGGGTCCGCTCCGCTTCGGCACGAGCGACCTCGCCGCCGAGGGCTACCAGCACGTCGACGGCGCCATCCGCGTCGGCAGGCGCCTGGCACAGGAGATCATCGACGAGGACGGCGCGACCGCACCGGCCCCCCGCAGCGAAGGAGCACAGCCCGCATGAGCACCCACTACGCCGTGATCGACCCGGCCACGGGCGAGACCCTCCGCGCGTACCCGACCCTCGGCGACGCCGAGCTGACCGCGGCGATCGGCTCGGCGCAGGACGCGTACTCCTCGTGGTCGCGGACCGTGCCCGTCGCGACCCGCGCGGCGCTGATCGCCCGGGTGGCAGAGCTGCACGTCGAGCGCGCCGACGAGCTCGCGGCGATCATCGTCCGCGAGATGGGCAAGCCGCTCGACCAGGCGCAGGGCGAGGTCGGCTTCGCCGCCGACATCTACCGCTACTACGCCGAGAACGGCGAGGCCTTCCTCGCCGACGAGCCGATCGAGCTCGCCGAGGGCACCGGCTCCGCGCTGATCCGCCGCGCCGGGCTGGGCGTGCTCCTGGGCATCATGCCGTGGAACTTCCCCTACTACCAGGTGGCCCGCTTCGCCGGCCCGAACGTGGTCGCGGGCAACACGATCCTGCTCAAGCACGCGCCGCAGTGCCCGGAGTCGGCCGCCGCCATCGCCGACATGTTCCGCACCGCGGCCGAGGAGCTGGGTGCGCCCGCCGGCGTCTACGTGAACCTCTACGCCACGAACGAGCAGGCCGCGACCGTCATCGCCGACCCCCGGGTCCAGGGCGTCTCCGTCACCGGCTCCGAGCGGGCCGGCGCGGCCGTCGCGGAGCTCGCGGGCCGACACCTGAAGAAGGTCGTGCTCGAGCTCGGCGGCTCCGACCCGTTCGTGCTCCTGTCGACCGACGACCTCGACAAGGCGGTCGAGGACGCGGTCGCCGCGCGCCTGGACAACAACGGCCAGTCCTGCAACGCCGCGAAGCGCTTCATCGTGATCGACGAGCTGTACGACGCGTTCGCCGAGAAGTTCACGGAGGCGTTCACCCGCGCCCAGCCGGCCGATCCGTTCGCGGAGGGCACCCTCCTCGGCCCGCTCTCCTCCTCCGCCGCGACGGAGCGCCTCGAGGCGCAGCTGGCGGCCGCGCGCGAGCAGGGGGCCACCGTCCGCGCCAGCGGCGAGGTGACCGGCAACTTCTTCCCGCCCGCCGTGCTCGAGGGCGTCACACCCGAGATGGACGCCTACCGCGAGGAGTTCTTCGGCCCCGTCGCCGCGCTCTACCGCGTCCGCGACGAGGACGAGGCGATCGCCCTCGCGAACGACACCCCCTACGGCCTCGGCTCCTACCTCTACACGACCGATCAGGAGCAGGCCCTGCGCCTGGCGGACCGGATCGACGCGGGGATGGTGTGGATCAACCTCGTCCTCGGCGACGCGGCCGAGCTTCCCTTCGGCGGCGTGAAGCGCTCGGGCACGGGCCGCGAGATGGGCCGCCCGGCCCTCGAGGAGTTCGTGAACAAGAAGCTCATCCGCATCGCGTGAGACGGGTGCGGGCCGGGCCCCGGAGTCGATCCGGAGCCCGGCCCGCAGCCGCTCGGCGTGCGCCCGCTCACTTCTTCGTCAGCGACGACTCCTTGTGCGCGGCCTTCGCGTCGGTCTTGTCGCTCTGCACGATCCAGTAGGGCTCGTCGTCCGAGGCGTTGAACTTCTGCCCCTCGAACTGGAACTCCTTCGTCTTCTTCTCGACCAGCTCGCCGTGGGTCTCGCCCTGCGAGGTGTTCCAGCTGATCTTGTCGCCCTTCTTCACGAGGCGGCTCCTCTCTCTCGGTCGCGCCGGAGCGCGGTGGTCCCCTCGCGCGGGAGCGCGATGGTGGTGGTGACGTCGACGATCGCCGGAGCGGCGGGCGCCGACGAGAAGCCGAACCGCACGGGCGGCGAGAGCGGGCGCAGCGGGCCGATGTCCTCCTCCGCCAGCACGGCGTGGACGCCCTCGACGCGGCGGATCGCCCGCACGCCGTAGTACTCGCGGCGTCCGTGCCCGGCCGACCCGGCCGTACTGACCCCGCGGACGAGCAGGGAGGCGACCGGCGAGATCGCGGTCAGCCATGCCGGGTGCTCGGCGAGCGGTCGCGGAACGATCCGCAGCAGCCGGCCGAGCGGAGTGAGACCGCCGAGCTCCAGGCGCACCGCGAGCGGTCCGGCCGCGACGGACAGGCCGCCCGCGATCCTCCGCCACGACACCGGCGCGATCCGCACCTCGTCGAACGAGTACGTCGACCTGATGAAGTCCGCGACCTCGCGGGTCGGTGCGATCAGGAGGCGGTGGCCGTCGCCGTCCTCGACCATCGCGTCGGCGAACGGGCCGAAGGGGGTGTCCTCCCAGAGGCCCAGCACGATCCTCGTGCCCGAGGACGTGCCGAACCCCGCGATGCGCCCGCCGAAGCGGAGGAGCCGCGGGGTCCGGCCGGTCATCAGGAGGCCGAGCGCAGCAGCGTGAACGAGCCGTCGCGGACGATCAGCGTGGTGACCTCGCCCTCGACGACCTGCTCCGGGTCGCTCGAGGCGGCCAGCGTCCACTCGGCGCCGGGCGCCTCGGGGACGGTGAACTCGACGCCGTTCTCCGCCGCGTTCAGCAGCAGGGCGAAGCTCGCGCTGCCCTCGTGCTCGAACACGAAGGTGATCGAGCGGGCGTCGGGGTTGTCCCAGTCCTCGTCGGCGAAGCCCTGCGCGTCGGAGCGGAGGATGTCGACCGTGTCGGGGCCGCCGTCGCCGGGGGCGCGGCGGAACCACTTCGGGCGCAGCGCCGGCTCCGCGGCGCGGAGGGCGATCAGCTCGCGGGTGAAGGCGAGCAGCTCGCGGTCCGCGTTCTCCCAGTCGAACCACGAGATCTCGTCGTCCTGGCAGTAGGCGTTGTTGTTGCCGCCCTGCGTGCGGGCGATCTCGTCGCCGCCCAGGATCATCGGCACGCCGGCCGAGAGCAGCAGCGTCGCGAGGAAGTTGCGGCGCATGCGGTCGCGGCGCTCGTTGACCGCCTCGTTCTCGGTCGGGCCCTCGGCGCCGTTGTTGGAGGAGCGGTTGTCGCTCTCGCCGTCGTTGTTGTCCTCGCCGTTGGCCGCGTTGTGCTTGCGCGAGTACGCGGTGAGGTCGGCGAGGGTGAAGCCGTCGTGCGCGGTGACGAAGTTGATGCTGGAGACCGGCGAGCGGCGGTCGGCCTCGTACACGTCGGGGGAGCCGAGGACGCGCTGCGCGGTCGTGCCGAGCACCGAGTCGGCGCCGTTCCAGAAGTCGCGCACGTCGTCGCGGAACTTCCCGTTCCACTCCGACCAGTCCGCGGGGAAGCCGCCGACCTGGTAGCCGGCGGTGTCCCACGGCTCGGCGATCATCTTGACGGGCGCGAGCACCGGGTCCTGCGCGATCAGGTCGAGGAAGGCGCTGTGCACCTCGGCCTCGCCGGTCTGGCGGGTGAGGGTGGTGGCGAGGTCGAAGCGGAAGCCGTCGATGTGCATCTCGGTCACCCAGTAGCGCAGCGAGTCCATGATCAGGCCGAGCGCGGCCGGGTGCGCGACGTTGAGGCTGTTGCCGGTGCCGGTGGTGTCGAAGTAGTTCGCGCGGTCCTCCTCCACCAGTCGGTAGTAGGAGCCGTTGTCGATGCCCTTGAACGAGAGGGTGGGGCCCTTGTCGTTGCCCTCGGCGGTGTGGTTGTAGACCACGTCGAGGATGACCTCGAGGCCGGCCTCGTGGAACGCCTTGACCATGGCCTTGAACTCGTCGACCTGCGAGCCGTCGTCCCCGGCGTGCGAGTACTCGTTGTGCGGCGCGAAGAAGCCGAGGGAGTTGTAGCCCCAGTAGTTGCGCAGGCCCTTCTCCTCGAGGTGCGAGTCCTGCACGAACTGGTGCACGGGGAGCAGCTCGACCGAGGTCACGCCCAGGTCGGTGAAGTGCTTGATCGCGGCGGGGTGCGCGAGGCCGCGGTAGGTGCCGCGGATGTCCTCGGGCACGTCGGGGTGCAGCTTCGTGAAGCCCTTCACGTGCACCTCGTAGACGACGGTCTCCTCGAGCGGGATGCGCGGCGCGGTGTCGCCGCTCCAGTCGAAGGAGTCGGGGTCGGTGACGACGCAGCGGGGGACCGCGTGCGCGGAGTCGGCGTCGTTGCGGGAGTCGGCGTCCTCGTAGAACTGGCCGAAGACGTCCTCGGACCAGGTGTACGAGCCCTCGATCGCGGTGGCGTGCGGGTCGAGGAGGAGCTTGGCGGCGTTGTGGCGGAGGCCGTTGGCGGGGTCCCAGGGGCCGTCGACGCGCAGTCCGTAGCGGGTGCCGATGCCCATCTCGGGGACGAGGCCGTGGAAGACGTGGCCGGTCCGCTCGGTGAGGGCGACGCGGGTCTCTGCTCCGGACTCGTCGAAGAGGCAGACCTCGACGCTGTCCGCGGTCTCGGAGTAGACGGCGACGTCGGCGCCGGCGTCGCCGCGGAGGGAGACGCCGAGGGGATACGGGAAGGAACGGGGGGATGCGGGCATGCGTCCATCCTGACCGGGCGGCTCCGGGAGCTTCGCGCCCTTGTCGCCGCGCCCGCCTCCCGCTAATCTTCCAGGCCCTCCCTTCGACACGGCGCCCTCCGAGGGCATATAGTCAGCTGGCTTACTAAATCGTCGGAGGAGAGCGTCGTGCGCAACCGCAAGTGGATCGGGCTGGTCGTCATCAGCCTCGGAGTGGCGACGATCATCGTCGACTCGACCATCGTCAACGTCGCCATCCCGTCGATCGTCGCCGATCTCGGGATCACCTCGACCCAGGTGCAGTGGGTGCAGGAGTCGTACACGCTCGTGTTCGCCGCGCTCCTGCTGGTCTTCGGCACCCTCGCCGACCGCTGGGGCCGGCGCCGCATGCTGATCGTCGGCGTCTCGCTCTTCGCGCTCTCCTCCGTCGCGGCGGCCCTCGCTCCGACCGGCGACCTGCTGATCCTCTCCCGGGTCGTGCAGGGCGTCGGAGGAGCGATGGTGCTGCCGACGACCCTCTCGCTGATCAACGCCACCTTCCGCGGGCGCGAGCGCGCCATCGCCTTCGCCGTCTGGGGCTCGACCATCGGCGGCATGACCGCGGTCGGCCCGCTGCTCGGCGGCTGGCTCACCACCGACTTCT
Organism: Rathayibacter sp. AY1C7; assembly: GCF_002931865.1. Lineage (NCBI taxonomy): Bacteria > Bacillati > Actinomycetota > Actinomycetes > Micrococcales > Microbacteriaceae > Rathayibacter > Rathayibacter sp. AY1C7. The sequence continues at coordinate 40,505 of NZ_PSWB01000022.1, forward strand.
CCTGGCGCTGGGCGTTCGGCATCAACATCCCGCTCGGCGTGATCATCGTGGTCGGAGCGCTGCTGTTCGTCGACGAGTCGCGGCAGCCCGACGGGCGGAGGGTCGACCTCGTCGGCGCCGCGCTCTCGATCATCGCCTCCGCCTCCCTCGTGTTCGCCCTCATCGAGGGGCGCACCCTCGGCTGGTGGGGCGTCGACGAGCGGCTGAGCGTCGGCGGCTGGAGCTGGCCGCTCGGCCTCTCGCCGGTCCCGATCGCGTTCGCCGTCGCGGTGCTCGCCGGGGTCGCCTTCGTCCTCTGGGCGCGGGCCCGTGAGCGCGCCGGGCGCTCGGCGATGCTTGCGATCGGGCTCTTCCGCCTCGCCTCGTTCCGCAACGGCAACCTCGCCGCGATGATCGTCTCCCTCGGCGAGTTCGGGATCATCCTGGCGCTGCCGATCTGGCTCCAGAGCGTCCTCGGCTACACGGCCGTGCAGACCGGCCTGGTGCTCCTCGCGCTCGCGCTCGGCTCCTTCGTCGCCTCGGGCTTCGCCGGCGCCTTCGGAAACAGGGTCGCGCCGGTGCTGATCGTGCGGGTAGGCCTCGCGGCCGAGATCGTCGGAGTCGCGGGCATCGGCCTGGTCGTCTCCGACTCCACCCCGTGGTGGGCCCTCGTCCCGTTCCTCGCCGTCTACGGCTTCGGCGTCGGCCTCGCGACGGCGCAGCTGACCGGGGTCGTGCTCCGGGACGTTCCCGTCGAGCTCAGCGGGCAGGGCTCGGGCACGCAGTCGACCGCACGGCAGATCGGCTCGGCGCTGGGCATCGCCGTGCTCGGGACGATCCTCTACACCTCGACCGCGGGGGTCCTCACGACCTCGCTCGAGCAGCAGGGCCTCCCCGCGGAGCAGGTGGCGACCACCGTCGACGCGGTGGTCGACTCCTCCGGTGCGGCGATCGCCGGGCTGGCCGCCTCACCGGCCACCGCCGACGCGGCCCGGGCGGCGGGCGAGGCGTTCTCGGACGGCACCCGCTACGCCGCCTTCGCCGCCGCAGGGTTCCTCGCCGTCGGCTTCCTGGCCACGCTCTCCCTCGGCCGACCGGCCGAGGAGGAGGAGCCGGAGGTCAGCTCAGCGGAGCCGAGTCGCCGGCGGTGAAGACGATCTTGCCGATCGTGCGGTCGGCTCCGGTCGCTCGGCGCGACAGCACGTCGACGACGTCGCCCAGCGGATGCACGGCGCCCGGCCGGGGCCGCAGCTCGCCGGAGGCGGCGAGCGAGACCGCGCGCCCTATCCGCTCCGCCGTCGCCACCACGATCATGTTGCGCACCCGCGGGCGGTCGCGGCGGACGAGGCCCGTCGCCTGCGAGACCAGCGCCGGACCGCTCGGCACCAGCGTCGCGATGCGCCCGCCCTCGGCCAGGAGGATCGCCGCGTCGTCGACCGGCAGGTGGCCGGAGACGTCGACGACCACGTCGAAGCGGCCGCCCAGCACCCCGAGGTCGAGCGCGCGGTAGTCGTGCGGCTCGGCGCCGAGCGAGCGGAGGAGGTCGGCGGAGGCGGCCGAGCCGGTGGCCGCGACCGTGCAGCCCGCCCGCACCAGCAGCTGGATCGTCGGATCGCCGATGGCTCCCGAGCCGCCGCTGACGAGGACGCGCTCGCCGGCGCGCACGTGCAGTGCGTCCACCAGGCCCACCGCGGTGCCGCCCGACATGGCGAGCGTGACGGCCTCGACGAAGCCGAGGGAGTCGGGCATCGGGACGAGCGAGCGGCTGCGCGCGATGGACGCGTCGGCGAAGGCGTCGCCGTCGCGGGTCATCCCCACCACTCGGTCGCCGATCGCGACCGAGTGGGACCCCGGGCCGAGCGCCTCGACGGTGCCGGCGATGTCGAGCCCGAACCCGTAGGGACGGGAGCGGCCGACGGCCATGATCCGCGCGGAGCCGGACAGGATCTTCTCGTCGGTCGCGTTGATGCTCGCCGCGCGCGTGCGCACCAGGACCTCGCCGCGACCCGGCATCGGCACCGGCGCTTCCCGCCACGAGAGCAGATCGGGCCCGCCGAACCTGTCGTACCCGAGTCGTCGCATGTCGCTCCCGTCGTCCGTGCCAGCCCCCCGAGCCTAGGGCGTGGCCGCTGAGCGGAGGCGTCGCGGGCGCCCGGCGGAACCCCCTCCGGTGCCCGCGGGCCCGGTGCTACCGTGGCGGCCATGAGCGCAGACGACAGCCCCGAGTTCGCAGGCTTCGAGGCCACCCCATCCACCGATGCGGAGAAGGCCGACGACGTCCGTCCCGCCGACGCCGAGGTCGAGGAGAACACGACGGCCGACGAGAGCCGCGACCCGGACCACGGCTACGACCCGATGAGCGAGAGCGGCTCCGAGAACGCCCCCGAGGACGAGGTCGGCCCCCGCGAGGACGAGGAGGGCCTGCTTCCCCCCGGCAGCACCGCCGAGGGAGCCGGCACCGCACTCGGCGCCGACGCGGTCGAGGGCGGCGAGCCCCTGGGCGAGAACGCGAGCGCCGGCACCCCCGGTCAGCTCGCCGACGAGCGCTGGCGCACCAACGGCATCAACCCGCTGGGTTGAGCCTTCTCCCGCGGCGGGCGGGGACCGCCGCGGGAACGAACACCGCCGGACGCGAACCGTCGAAACGCGTTCCAGCGTTTCGGCGTAGCCGGACGCGACACGCTCCACCTGCCCGGCCTTTCCTGGGAGCCGACCGCGCCGCGGCGGGCGGGGACCGCCGCGGGAGTGAACACCGCCGGAGGCGAACCGTCGAAACGCGTTCCAGCGTTTCGGCGTAGCCGGACGCGACCCGCTCCACCTGCCCGGCCACTCCTGGGAGCCGACCGCGCCGCGGCGGGCGGGGACCGCCGCGCAACAAACACAGCTGGCGTTCCGGTTGCTCGGAGGAGGAGCAGGGGTGGGCGCCGTAGCGTTCCGGGAGCGCGGCACGCCGGTCGCGCGGACGGGGAGTCCCATGTCGTTGTTCCTGAACCGCACTCGTGAGGTCCGATGGACCGAGGACGAGAGGCGGGCGCTGGCCGAGGCGGTGGCGGAGGACCGGGCCGACGCCTGGCGCGGAGTGGGTGCGCTGGATCGCACCGTCGTCGTCTCGACCGAGGACCCGGGCGTCCGCGGCGGCGCGCGCTGGCCCACCGATCACCGTGCGTTCCTGCGCGTGGACCGCGGCGCCTCGGTGGTGCTCGCGACCGACGGTCTGAGCGATCCCTTCGACCGGCTCGCGCATCCCGGGACCGGTCTCGGCCTCGAGCTGTGCCTCGAGACGTCCGCCGTCCGCGGCGTCCCCACCGCCGAGCTCTGGAACCACTGGCACTTCCGCCTGCTGTACGAGGCCGCCCGACGGGCCGCCCTGCAGGGGGTGTGCTGCCGCAGCTCCCTCGACACGGCGCGGCTCGCGAACGTCGCGGCGCCGCCCGCCTGGACCGACGAGCAGGGCACCGTCGGTGTCCTCCTGGGCCTGCGCAGCCCCGGCCTGCCCGAGCGGCTCGACCTGGCGACCGGTCACGCCGACCTGGTCACCCTCACGCCACTGCGGCCGCAGGAGCACGCCCGGGCGTCGGTCGACGCGGGCGCCCGTGCCGAGATCGCCGAGCGCCTCGGGGCCCTGCCGCACGAGGAGCTCGTGCACACGGCCCGGCCGCTCGTGGTCTGAGGAGCGTCGCGGGTCAGGAGCCCTCGGCCGGCTCCGGCACCACGGTCATCTCGCCGGTGTTGTTCGCGCTCGCGATGAACTGCTCGATCCACAGGCGGTTGAGCGACGGCCGCTTGCTGCCGTGGAACCGGAAGTGCAGCGGAGTCGTCGGGTGCACCCAGACGGAGCTGCGGCCGTAGCCGGACGATTCAGGCTCGCTCCAGGAGAGGCTGAACGACTCGTTCCGCCGCATCTTGGTGAACATCGCGACCTTGAGGTGCGCGAGGAGCCGGTCCTCGAAGTCGATCTCGAGTGATTGCGGTCCGTAGATCAGTCGTCCCATTGTCTCCGCCGTGAAGTGGTGCCGACGCGCCGGAGTCCCGGACGGCGTCGCGGGCTCCGTGAGCTCGGGAGCCGCCTCGGAGAGGATACCGATCCTGCGACCCGGAGGGGTGACACGGGTTTCGCCTCCGCCGGCCGAGGGCGGGATCACCCTGTCAACGACGGACGCCCCGCCGACTGGATCCGGGGATCCTGGTCGACGGGGCGTCGGAAGTCGGAGATTACTCGCCGACGCCGCGGATGTTCGCGGCCTGCGGGCCCTTGCGGCCCTGCTCGACGTCGTACTCGACGTGCTGGTTCTCGACGAGCTCGCGGTAGCCCTGCTTCGCGATGGCGGAGAAGTGCGCGAACACGTCGGCGCCTCCGTCGTCGGGAGCGATGAAGCCGAAGCCCTTTTCGGAGTTGAACCACTTAACGGTGCCAGTAGGCATTTCTTTTCCTTATGTGTTAATGACGCCGACCGGGGCCTGCGTCGTCAGAGTCCGCACGAGTGTGCGGTACCCGCTCGACTCGGCCTCCGCGGGTGAAACACGCGTCTGCCGGAGTCGTCCGGGTCGTCTAGGGGCTGAGCTCGCGCCTCCGGGGGAGGGCGGCTCTGCGGGGGAGAACGTCCCGCGGACCGGGCGTGCCGGTGGAGCGGGGGTCGAACGAGGAACGGCGCGGCTTCCGCGGCGTCCTGTGAAGGGCGGTACCCGCGTGCGAGGCGGGCGTTCGAACCGGACGACCGAGGACGATGCTCTCGGTCGGTGCGGTCTCTATCAGGGGCTGAGTCTCTTCGTCGTCGTGCGACTTCTCAGCCGTGGAATTCGGGCGATCGCCCAGGAGATGTCTCGACTCTACGGGATCACGGCCCCCGAGCGCGACCGCCCGCGTCAGACGGCGCGCCGATCCGCGTGCGCGAGGCGGCCGGAACCGCTGTCCGGGCGGGTCGCGGTGTGCCACGATACGACTCGGATCGCGCCGTTCCCCGCCGCCGAACCCCGCCACAGCCTCCCCGCCACAGCCTCCCCGCCACCGTCGCCCCGGAACGAGCCCGGAGCCCGTCCTCCCGAGGTCACCGTGCCCCTGCCTCCCCGGCCCGCCGACGCCGCGGTGCTGCTGCGCGAGCAGTGCGAGGTCGGCGTGCTCTGCGCCCGGCGTGCAGGCGGGGTGCTGACCGCCGCCTCCGCGTTGCACCTGCTCGCCCTGACGCCCGCGCAGCTGACCACGGTGCTGCCGAGCCTGGCGCTGCTGGTCGTCTCGGCGCTCGTGCAGCTCGCGCCCGGCCGATCGGTCGCGACCGGGACGAGGGCCGTGATCCTCGGATCCGCGCTGGACGTCGCGGCACTCGCCGCCTTCCTCTCGCCGGGCGTCGACGCCTCCCTCCGCGCCGTTCTGGGCGGGATCACGATGCTCGCCTCGATGGCGCTGCCGTGCGCGCTGCTCGCCGTCGGCTCCTGGCGGGGTCTGCCGTGGGCCGCGGTCCTCGCGCTGCTCCCGGTCCTCGCCCTCAGCGCGGCGGCGACGGGCGCGTCCGGGCGCGCTCCCTTCGTCCTGATCTCGGTCGTCGTCTGCTGGGCGCTGCTGCTGACCGCCGCGCGGTGGCTCGCGGGCAGCGTCGCGCGTGCGCACGTCGGCACCGCCCGCCTCCGGACCGCCCACGACGCCGAGCGCCGCTCGAGTGAGAGCGAGTCCCGGCACCGCGCCGACGCGCGGCTGATGCACGACACGATCCTGGCGACGCTGACGCTGGTGGCGCACCGGGGGGAGGGCGTGCCCGCTCCCGTGCTGCGCGACCGGGCCGCCGCCGACCTGGCCCTCCTGCGCGGTCTGGAGACGGTGGAGGAGCCGGACCCGGACGGGGCGGCCGGGGTGCCGGAGGCGCTCCTCGCGCTCGGTCGGCGGTCGGCGGCGGTGGGCGTGGAGGTGCGCTGGCACGGCGGTGCGCAGCCGCGGATCCGACCGGAGGTGCTCGACGCCGTGGTGCGCGCGACCGGGGAGTGCCTCGAGAACGTGCGGCGCCACTCCGGAGCGGCCCTGGCCCACGTGAGCGTGGCGGAGGAGGCGGGCACGCTCCGCGTCGTCGTCTCGGACGAGGGGCGCGGTTTCGACCCGGCCGCGGTGGCGGCCGGACGCCTCGGCCTCGCGGAGTCGGTCGTCGGCCGGATCGAGGCGGTGGGCGGCACGGTCCGGGTCTTCTCGGCGCCCGGGTCCGGCGCGACCGTGCTGCTGAGCGTGCCGCTGTGAGCGGGTCGCGGCAGGAGGAGGGGACGCTCCTCGAGCTGGTCCGGGCGGCGGACAGGAGCCCGGGCGCGCTGTGGAGCATCCGCGAGCGCCTCACCCGGCCGAACCGCCTGAGCGGGAGCTACCTCGGGCTGGGCTTCCTCACGATGGCGGTGCTGCTCGACATCCGCGGAGTGATCTCGTACCTCTGGTCCCTCGACGCGCGGTCCGCGACCTGGCTGAGCGGACTCTCCTGGCTGCTGGTCGTCGCCGCGAGCGCGGTGGGGGTCTCGATCGCCCTCCGCCGCCACGGCGAGCTGCCGCGCCGGGCCTTCGCGGGCGTCCTCGCTGTGGACGTGGCCGCGCTGCTGCTCGAGTTCGCCGACCACGCCCTGCCGACACCGGCTCCGATGTACTACCCGTCGGTCTGCGTGGGAGTGGGCGCGGGCGTGATCGCGCTGATCACCTTCCAGCCGCTCTCGCGCTCGTTCCTCGCTCTGGTGGTCCTGGTCGGGCTCACGGCGCTCGGCCTCGTCGGCCAGGCGCTCCTCGGCGACGGAGGCGCCGCCCTCGCGGTGAGCAACGTCCTCCTCGCCGTCGCGCCCGCGGCCGTGTGCGTCGTCGTGCTCACCTCGCTCGACCAGTACGTGCGGCGCACGCTCGACCGCAGCCTGGCCGACGGCACCGTCCCCGCCGCGGACGACGAGTTCTCGCAGGTGGACGCCCGCATCGAGGAGCTCCTCGAGCGGGTCCGGACGCCGGTGCCGCTGGACGAGGAGCTGGGCGAGCGGGCGCGGGTGCTCGGAGACGAGCTCCGCGAGGCGCTCGCCCGCAGCCACGACCGCACCTGGCTGAGGATCGCGGTGGAGGAGTCGGCGCTGCTGTCCTCCGCTGTCGCGATCGACGATCCGAGCGGGGCTGCGGCGCTGCTGGCCCCGCTCGACCGCTCGCGGCTGCTCTCGGTGCTCTGGCTGCTCACCGCCCCCGCGGGGAGGACTCCGCTCGCCGTCCGCCTGGAGCCGGGCCAGGGCGGCGGGGTGGAGCTCGCCCTGGTCGCCGCGGGCATCCGCGCCCGCGACCTCGACCGCTCGGTCTGGGGCATCCTCAGCGAGCTCGGCGAGCACCGCACGACGACCGACCACGGCGCGACGAGGATCCTCGTCGCCCACCGGCCCCGGAGGAGGACGGCGACATGAGCGACGAGCCCGCGATCACGCTGGCCATCCTCGACGACCACCCGATCCTGCTGGCGGCGCTGGCGGAGTGGATCCGCCGCTCGGGCACGGACATCCGCGTGGCGGCGACGGTCGGCACCTGGACGGACCTGCTCGCGCATCCGGCCTTCCCGACCGACGTGGTGCTGCTCGACATCGACCTCGGCGACGAGCTCGACCTCGCCATGAAGATCCGGATCATCGCGGCCGCCGGCGCCGCCACGATCATCATCAGCACGCACTCCGAGCCGGGCACGATCAGCCGGGCGCTCGAGGCCGGGGCGCACGGCTACGTGGTCAAGAGCGAGCGGACCGAGACGATCCTCGCGGCGATCCGGGCGGCGGCGCGCGACGAGCGCTTCCTGACGGCGCAGACGCGGGAGCTGCTCGGGGCCGACCGCCCGGGCACCCTGACGCACCGCGAGCGGGAGATCGTCCGCCTCTTCGTCGACGGGATGCCGCTGAAGCAGGTCGCCACGCTCCTCGGCATCACCCAGGACGCCGCACGGAGCTCGCTGCGCAGCGCCCGGGGCAAGTACCGGGCGGAGGGGCTGGCCGTCGGCACGAAGATCTCGCTCCGCCGGCAGGCGCTGCGCGACGGGATCGTCGAGCGCTAGGCCCGCGCTCGACGGTCCCGGGGGCCTAGACCGTCTCGGCGCGCTTCTGCCGCGCGGGCTCGGCGGGGTCGGAGGGCCCGTTCCAGATCGAGACGATGCCCCAGACGACGGCCGCGATCGGCACGGCCAGCACGGCGCCGACGATGCCGGCGAGGACGGTGCCCACGGTCAGGGCGATCAGGACGATCAGCGGGTGCAGCTTCAGCGAGCGCGCCATCACGACCGGCTGGAGGAAGTTGCCCTCGAGCTGGTTGACCCCGATGACGACCAGGATCACGATCAGCGCGGCGACCGGGCCGTTGGCGACCAGGGCGACGAGAGCGGCGAGGATGCCGGCGGCCGTGGCTCCGACGATCGGGATGAACGCGGTGAGGAAGACGATGACGGCCAGCGGGATCGCCAGCGGCACCTGGATGATCGCCAGCGCGACGCCGATGCCGATCGCGTCGACCGCCGCGACGGTCGCCGTTCCGCGGACGTAGCCGCCCAGCACGTCGACCGTCTTGTGCCCGACGCGCTTGGCGCGCTCGTAGCCCGAGCCGGTGAAGGGGCGCAGGAGGAACTCCCAGATCTTCGGGCCGTCCTTCATGAAGAAGAACAGCACCACGATCATCAGCACGAGGCCGGTGATGAAGTTCGCCGCCGCGGAGACGCCCGCGAGCGCGCCGTTGCCGAACGAGCTGGAGGTGAGGAAGTCGACGACCGACTGGCGGGCGGACTCGATCTGCTCGTCGGTGATCTGGAACGGCAGGTGCTGCACGTAGTCCTGCAGCGAGGTGATGCCGTCGGAGGCGCTGCTGACCAGCTCGTCCCACTGGTTGCGGACCGCGACCGTGATCAGCCAGCCGACCGCGCCGAGGACCGCGAGCAGCCCGATCAGCGCCAGCCAGGTCGCGAGGATCGACGGCACGCCCTTGCGCCGCATCCACGCCAGGACCGGGTGGATCGCCGCGGCGAGGATGAGCGCGATCATCACGGGGATGAGCACCAGCGTGAGCTGCGTCATCGCGAAGACGAGCACCGAGGCCAGCAGGAGGACGATGACCACCTGGAGGCAGCGGGTGGCGAACCGGCCGAGGCCGTCGCTCCAGACCCGCCGCTGCGGATCGGGTGCGCTCGGCTGCGGCGCGGCGGCGCTGGTCGAGGAGTCGTTGCGGTCGAAGAAGCCCATGGAGGGACGGTATCGGCTCGGACCGACCTGCCGTCCCTCCTTGACACCCCGGCCGCGCCGCGAAGATCCGGGGGTCAGAGACCGGCGGGCTTCTCCGGCGTGCGCAGCCAGGTGTCGAAGAAGTCCGCCAGGTCGGAGCCGGAGACGTTCTCGGCCAGGGCCTGGAAGTCGGCGGTCGTCGCGTTCGAGTAGCGGTTCTCGGAGGCCCAGCGCTTCAGCAGCACGCCGAACGCGTCCGCGCCGATCCGGTCGCGGAGGGCGACGAGCGTCAGGCCGCCGCGGGCGTAGACGGGCGCGTCGAAGAGGCCTGCGGCTCCGGGGTCGGCGACGGCGGTCGACCAGAACGGGTCGTCGGCGGGAGCGGCTGCGACCCGGGCGGCGGACTCGGTGACGCTCGCGCCGCCGGTGTGCTCCTCCCAGAGCCACTCGGCGTAGGTCGCGAAGCCCTCGTTCAGCCAGATGTCGGACCAGGTCTCCGGAGTGACGCTGTCGCCGTACCACTGGTGCGCGGTCTCGTGCGCGACGGTCGACTCGTCCGCGCCGCCGGAGTAGAACGAGCGGCCCTGGGTCTCGAGGGCGTAGCCGATCCGCTCGTCGTCGACCACGGCTCCGGCCGAGCGGAACGGGTACGGGCCGAAGACGGAGGAGAAGTAGTCGATGATCGCGCCCTGCTTCGCGAGCGCCGCCTCGGTGCGGGCGCGGGTGTCGCCGGTGATGTCCCGGTCGATCGCGTCGATGGTCGTCACGCCGCCCTGGGTGGAGCGGACCAGGTCGTAGTCGCCGATGTTCACCATGGCGAGGTAGCTCGCCATCGGGCTGGTCTCGACCCAGCGGGAGGTCGTCCACCCCTTCGACGTGGTGGGGGAGCCGACCGGCAGGCCGTTCGCGACGACCGTCCGGCCCTCCGGGACCGTGATGCTGAAGGTGTAGCGCGCCTTGTCGGCGGGCGAGTCGTTGACGGGGTACCAGGTCGAGGCGCCGTCCGGCTCGCTGGCGACCAGGGCGCCGTCGTCCGTCGACCACCAGCCGAAGGGGGCCCCGGTGCCGTCGACGGGGTTCCCGGTGGTCCCGGCGTAGTCGATGCTCACCAGCGCGGGCAGGCCCTTCCGGAGGGTCCGGGCGGGCGTGACGGTCAGCTCGTCCCCCGACTGCGAGAACCGGGCGCCCCCCGCGTTGACGGTGACCTTCGAGACGGTGAGGCCGGTCAGGTCGAAGGAGAGCGAGCGCAGGTCCTTCTGGGGCGCGAGGGTGACCACGGCCCTGCCGCCGAGGGCCCGGGTCGCCGGATCGTACTTCAGGACGAGGCTGTAGGTGAGGGCGTCGAAGCCGCTGCTGCCGAGGCCGGGGAAATACGGATCGCCGGCGCTGGTGCCCCCGTCGACGGCGCCCGCGCGGGCGGCGGGGGAGGCGATGGCGGCGGGTGCGAGGAGGAGGGAGGAGGCCACGAGCGCGCTGAGCGCGGCTGACGCACGGAATGTCATGTCCGCACGCTAGCGGGCGGGCGTTTCGTGCGCGTGTCGGCACTGTGCCGAGGAGAAGCCCCGTCGATCGACGGACGGGCGATCCCGTGCGCCCCGATGCGGAGGAGGTGCGGAATCCGTCGCGGCCACGGAGCATCGCACGGTGGAACTACCCGTTCGAGCCGCCGGAGCCCCGCGGATCGTTGCGGCGGCGACGGATTCCGCACTACAGTCGCCGTGTTCATGCAGGTGCATGGGGTGCGGTACCCGAAGCCGCACTGCACCGCCCTGCTCGGAGCAGACGCCTCCGCCGGGAGGGATGACGATCCTCTCTCCCGGCGGGAGGCGGACCGGGCGGATCCGCCCGGCCGCCGCCGGCGCTACGCCGGGACGCGCACCGTCAGCCCGCCGGGCTCGATCCAGGTGCGGAACGCCGAGGTCGAGCCGAACGGATCGCCGTCGAGCTCGATCTCCTGCGCGTGCTCGAGGCGGACCGTGAGGTCGCGGCCCTTCACGTACCGCAGGGCCGACACCTCCTTGGTCAGGCCCATCAGCTTCTTGCCGACGACGCCGCTGCGGCGGAGCACGCCGTTCTCCCACACCACCTTGAAGATGATCTGCACCCAGCCGAAGAAGCCCTCGGGGCGCAGCAGGACGATGTCGAACTCGCCGTCGTCGACGGCCGCGTCCGGCAGCAGGAGGATGTTCGCCGGCAGGGCGCCGCAGTTGCCCACGATGATCGTGTGCGCGCGCACCTTGCGGGTCCTCGAGCCGTCGAGGCGGTAGCGGAACTCGAGCTGGTTCTTGTCGAGCAGGGCCTTCCGCAGCGCGTCCACGTAGGCGAGCCAGCCGGCGCGCTTCTTGAGGTCGTCGTCGGTGTTGGCGAGCATCTTCGCGTCGATCCCGAGGCCCGCCATCACGACGTAGGCATAGCGGTCGCGGCCCGTGGAGGTCTCGATGTCGATCATCCCGACGTCGATCGGGCGGTCCTGTCCGGAGAACGCGACGGTCAGGGAGTTGTCGATGTCGTCGAGCGTGAGGTTCAGGTTGCGGGCGAGCAGGTTGCCGGTGCCGGAGGGCAGCAGCGCGAGCGAGGCGTCGGAGCCTCGGAGGGCCTCCGCCACGACGCGGACCGTCCCGTCGCCGCCGGCCGCGATCACGACGGCGGCGCCCGCGGCGAGGGCCTCCTTCGTCTGACCGGCCCCGGGGTCCTCGACGGAGGTCTCGTACCAGAGCGTCTCCTCCCAGCCGGCGGCCTCCTCGGCGCGCTTCACAGCGGCCTTCACGGACTCCAGGTCGACCTTGACGGGGTTGTAGACGAGGGCGGCGCGGCGGCGCTCAGGCATCGTCGCGGCTCTCGTCGAGCTCGTCGCCGTTCTCGTCGACACGGCCCGGACGCACGGCGGCGTCCTCGCGGATGTCGATGCGGGTGTCGCCGGCCTCGGTGGTGGAGACCTCGATGCGCGGGGCCGCGTCGGCCTCCGTCGCCTTCGGGGCGCTGGTCAGCTGGTCGTGGCGGTCGTCCGCGCTCTGGTCGGTCATGCCTGGACGGTAGCAGCGGGCGATCCGCGCCCGCGCGGGCTTGCGTCAGCGGCTGCGTGCCGCCTGAAGACCCCAGAGCACGAGCGGGATCTGGAGCGGGAGGCGCAGCAGCGTGATCACCCGGGTCCGCGGCCGACGGGCGTCCCGCGCCATCTGCACGTTGCCGGGGAGGACGGCGGCCATCAGGGTGGCGGAGGCGAGACCGCCGACCGCGCGGGTCCGCGGGTGCAGCGTCGCGGCCGCGCAGACCAGCTCCGCCGCTCCCGAGACGAGGACCCATCCGCGCGCCGAGCCGGGCATCCCTCGCGGGACCACCGCGTCGAAGGTCCGCGGGTGCACCAGGTGGACGACTCCCGAGACCGCCATCGCCGACACGAGCACGAGCGGGCCCGCGCCCAGGCCGCTCATCGGCCCTCCGCCCCGCGCTCGAGCGGAGCGACGTGGTCGAGGATCCGGCGCCACTCGCGCACGAGCGCCAGCCGGCCGGCTCCGTCGACCGTCACGGTGCGCGCCCGCGCGAGGCGGCCGCGGTACCAGCGGCCGTCCTCGGCGCTCGCCACCGGGTCCGCGTCGCCGTGGACCAGGAGCGTCTCGGCGGTCACCCGGTCGAGGTCGTCGGCCCAGGAGCCGTCGCGGAGCGCCGCGAGGTCGGTCGCGGCGCCGCTCGGGCCCTGCCGCCAGCCCTCGGCGAGCATCCGCTCCAGCCGGTTGCGCAGTCCGCCGTGGGTGGCGAGCACCGGGTCGTCGGAGTCGATCCCGAGCGCGTCCAGGCCCGGCTGCGTCTGCGGGAGGGCGGCGGCGATCGCGTCGGCGTCCTCCCCGCGGAGGGTCTCGCGCCGCTCCCATGCGCTGGTGGGGTGCACGATCACGCCGGCCTGCGGGGGCGCGGGGGTGCCGACCAGCGCGAGGCGGTCCACGAGGTCGGGGTGCCGGGCCGCGAGCGAGAGCGCGAACGCGCCGCCGGAGCCCCAGCCGACCACGCCGACGCTGCCGAAGCGGGCGCCCTCGACCATGCGGGCGGTGCGCTCGGAGCGGCGCAGGTACTCGGCGAGGTCGTCCGCGCGGTCCTCGACGCGGCCGTGAGCGGCGTCGACCGGGTCCGAGGCGCCGTAGCCGGGGCGGTCGAGGATCAGCAGGTGCAGGCCCCAGGGGCCGGTGACAGTGGGGTCGGGGTCGAAGCCGCCCGCTCCGGGAGTGGGGTGGCAGAACACCACCAGCCGGTCGGCGACGGGATCGCCCGCCGCCGAGACGCCCATCCCGCGGCCGGACCGCAGCTCGAAACGGTGGTTCGCCATGTCGCCTCCCGGGTGCGCCGAGGGTCGGCGCGTCGCCCCCAGTCAAGCGGAGACGGCGGCCCGCGCGCTGGGCCTTGTGCCGGAGCGGGAGCAGTCGGACGCGTCCGGAGCGGGCGTGCTCGCGGTCGCCTTCGTCGCCGAGCGCGGCGACCTCCCGCCCCTCGTCGTCGAGTCGATGGACGGGCTCCTCGCGCTCGTCTCGGGACTGCGCCGGTAACCCCTGCCCCCCGCGGAGGTCGACCCCCGTGGCAGGCGGCCGGCCGCCGCCCAGCGTGCTGGGAGCGGGTCGGCACCGGCTCCGTTCCGTGCTGCCGCGGATGATCGAGCAGGGGCGGGGCAGCGTGATCACCACCTCCTCCGTCGCCGGGCTCGACGGCGCCCCGGGCCTCAGCCCCTCCGTCGCCTCGAAGCGCGGGGTCGCCGGGCTCACCAGGAGCGCGGCCCTCGAGGTCGCGGGCACCGGCGTCCGCGTCGACTCGGTCCACCCGTCGCCCGTGAACACCCGGATGATGCGCTCGATCGAGGCGGGCGGCGGCGACGCCGGCGCACCGTCCGTTCACCCGATGTCCACGTGACGCCGCGGAGGAGGGGAGCGAGGATGGGGGCGTGTCCCGTCGCCTCCTCCTTCCCGTCGCCGGCGTCCTCGCCGCGGTCCTCGCCGCCGGCGGGCTGACGCTCCTCGTCTGGACGATCGACGAGACGCCGTTCGCACGGCCCGACGCCGGCTTCGACCGTCTGACGAGCGAGGTCGCCGCGGTGCCCGGAGTCTCCCTCGACGGCGCCGAGCGCTGGGTCGAGGCGCCGGCGTTCGGCCCGCCGACCTCGTGGGTCGGGGTCGCGGTCGAGGAGCCGGCGCTCGCCGACGCCCTCGCGACGGCCTGCGCGACCGAGTACGCGGATCCGGTGCTGTGGTCGTTCCGGGCGACGTCCGCAGGCGGGAACACCCTCTCCTTCGCGGGCGCGGAGGAGCCGACCGCCGCGTGCCCCGCTCCCGCTGTCGACGCGTCGGCCCTGCTCGAGCGGATCGACGGGCTCGGCCGCGACCTGGAGCTGCACGCGTCGCTCCGCGAGGGGTCCTTCGCCCTCGACTCCTTCGAGGACGTCTCCGGCGGGTTGCCCGCGCTGCTCCCGATCGTCCGGGCGGCGGAGGACCTGCGGGACGCTGCGGGCGCGGAGCGGGGCGCCCCGGTCGAGATCTCCGGTCCCTGGGCCGCGATCACCGTCGGTCCCGGCGAGCAGGAGCGGACCGCCGCGCTGCTCACGACCCTCGTCGAGGAGCACGGCGTCACCGCCTACTGGGCGACCGAGGACGGCCTGCGGATCGTCGCGCCCGACGGCGGGCACGCCGCGATCGAGGCCGCCGTGCGCGACTCCGGGCTGCCGGTGGCCGACCGGTCCCTGCGCTTCGAGGCCGACGAGTCCTGACGCCGGGCGGCCGTGAACGGGTGCGGCCTGGCTCAGACCTCGGTGGCGGGTGCTCGACGGGCTCCCCGGCTCACGACGGGAGGCACCTCCAAGACGGGGACTGCACGCTTCATGAACCGGTCGAAGTCCGGAACAGTGAACGCGGCGTACCCGTGCTCGGGAGTGAACAGGAGCCCCATCCCGATCAGCTCCGCGCGGACCGATCCGAGCTGAGTGGACGCGCGCTCCAGAAGCGCCGCGACGTCGCCCGCTTTCTGGGGCTCTGGTCCGAGCTCCGCCATGGCTCGCATGTACGCGGTCTGAAGTGGACTCGCCCGATCGAGTCGCACGCGGAAGAAGGAGCTGTCCAGCTTCGCCTCGTAGGCCTCCCTCGCCAGTTCGACGTCCTCCCGGTGGATGCGATCGTTCTCAGCCACCGTCCAGACCTGGTAGCCCAGTTCCTGGATGAAAGAGGGGTATCCGGTCGTGATCTCGACTACGAGTTCAACAGCGTCGTCGTCGTAGACCGCGCCCTCGGCCGCTGCCGGCTCTCGGAGAGCCGCTACCGCTTCGTCGTGATCGAGCGAGTCGATCCGCGGAAAGGTGAAGAGCCGCTCGGCGTACGATCTCGCATCGCCCACCAGCTCGGCGATCTGCGGAAGACCGGCACCGACGAACGTGACGGGGAGGCTCCGCTGCACGGTCTTGTGGATGGCTTGGATGAGCGCTTCGAGCTGCGGTGAGTCGAGGAACTGGACCTCGTCGATGAGCAGGACGATCCCCTCGCCCTGCTCGGCCGCCGCTTCACCCACGGCGACGAGGACGTCCGTCAGGTCCAGTCCGAGATCCCGATGATCGGCCACTCCTTCTGCCGGCGGTACATCCCATCCAATGGACCACTCGCCGTCCGCTCCGACAGACACCGCGAAGGCGCTCAAGACCGCGGCGGCGTGCCTCCCGCGGTCGGTCCATCTCGCGCGGGGGGACAGGCGGAGGAGTGCCGCCTTGAGCTGGGATGCCAGCACCTGGCGGAACCGGCCCTCGTCGTGCTTGACCGCCTCGAACTCGATCACTTCCCCGTTCTCCTCCTGGGCGATCGTCCGGAAGCCGTTGAGAAGGACCGTCTTTCCGACGCCCCGCAGCCCCGTGATGATCATCGACTGGTTCGTGCGGCCCCGTCGCAGGCGCGTCAGCAGGGTGCGGAACGCCTGGGTCTGCTCGTCTCTGCCGATGAGGATCTCCGGTCGCGCTCCCGCGTTCGGCGTGTAGGGATTGTCGACGGCATCCATACGGGCCGGTTCAGGAGTCTTACTGTGCTTCATCCAGATCGAGTGAAGCGCAGTAAAGCCATCGAACGGCGCCCGTCACGCGCGCCAGGCCGCCAGCTCCTCCGCAGCCGCCAGGACGCGGTGGGTCGGCGAGAGGTCGAGGACGCACGCGCCTGAGCGCCTGCGAGGCCCGGATCCCGCCTCCTGGACCCGCGACCCAGGGAACGCTGGCAGGATGTACGGGACGGTCGGTGCGCGAGAGCGCGCCGCACGGACGGCACCGCCCGCTGAGAGCGGCCCCGCCCGGCCCCGTCCCGCACACCTCCACCCGCTCCCGACAGCGCTCACAGCGCCGGAGCGACACATCACCGCGGCCCGACCGGGCGCGCGGTCGGACCCTGCGCCGCGCGCCCGCGTCCAGCCACTCCCTCCCGGAAGAACCGCATGAGAAACGCCAGAACCGCCAAGCCCGCTCGCCACCACCTCGAGCTCCCCAAGCCCAAGCCCCTCGAGAAGGGCGCCATGCGGATCACCCCGCTCGGCGGCCTCGGCGAGATCGGCCGCAACATGACCGTCTTCGAGCACAAGGGCAAGCTGCTCATCGTCGACTGCGGCGTCCTCTTCCCCGAGGAGAACCAGCCCGGCATCGACGTGATCCTCCCCGACTTCGCCGCGATCCGCTCGCGCCTGAAGGACATCGAGGCCATCGTCCTCACCCACGGCCACGAGGACCACATCGGCGGCGTGCCGTACCTCCTCAAGGAGCGCGGCGACATCCCGATCATCGCCTCGACCTTCACCCTCGCGCTGATCAGCGCGAAGCTGCAGGAGCACCGCATCACGCCGCGCACGCGCCCGGTGAAGGAGGGCGACCGGATCGACGCCGGCGTCTTCGACCTCGAGTTCCTCGCCGTGAACCACTCCATCCCGGACGGGCTCGCCGTCGCGATCCGCACCGAGGCCGGCCTCGTGCTGCACACGGGCGACTTCAAGATGGATCAGTTCCCGCTCGACGGGCGCACCACCGACCTCCCCGGCTTCGCGCGCCTCGGCGACGAGGGAGTCGACCTGTTCCTGGTCGACTCCACGAACGCCGACGTCCCCGGCTTCGCGATCTCGGAGGGCGACCTCGCCCCCGCGATCGACCAGGTGTTCCGCACCGCGCCGCGCCGCATCGTCGTGTCCAGCTTCGCGAGCCACGTGCACCGCATCCAGCAGGTCCTCGACGCCGCGCAGCGCCACGGCCGCAAGGTCGCCTTCGTCGGCCGCTCGATGGTCCGCAACATGGGCATCGCCGCCGACCTGGGCTACCTCAAGATCCCGGCCGGCCTCGTCGTCGACATGAAGGTGCTCGAGAAGCTCCCCGCGACCGAGATCGTGATGATCTGCACCGGTTCGCAGGGCGAGCCGATGGCGGCGCTCTCGCGCATGGCCAACAAGGACCACATCATCGACATCGGCCCCGGCGACACCGTGCTGCTGGCCAGCTCGCTGATCCCCGGCAACGAGAACGCGATCTACCGGATCATCAACGCCTTCACCCGCTGGGGCGCCACGGTCGTGCACAAGGGCAACGCCAAGGTGCATGTCTCGGGCCACGCCAGCGCGGGCGAGCTCGCCTACTGCTACAACATCCTGCGCCCCACCGCGGTGCTCCCCGTGCACGGCGAGTGGCGCCACCTCACCGCGAACGCGGCGATCGCGACCCGCACCGGGATCGACGAGAAGGACGTCTTCGTCATCGAGGACGGCGTCTCGATCGACCTGGTGAAGGGCCGCTCGCGCATCAGCGGGCGCATCCCGGCCGACCAGATCCTGGTCGACGGCACCACGATGGGCGTCGCCACCGAGGACGCGATGAACGACCGCATCGTCCTCGCCGAGGAGGGGGCCATCACGGTCCTCGCCATCGCCGACCTCGACCGCGGCACGCTCGGCGAGCCGGTCGAGTTCTTCACCCGCGGCTTCGTCGAGGAGCCGGGCTGGAAGGCCAACGCGAGCAAGGCGATCGACGACGCCGTCCTGCAGGCCGCGGGCAAGCCGGTCGAGCTCGAGGCCATGGAGGCGCTGATCACGCGCACCCTCGGCCGCTGGCTGACCCGCCGCCACCGCCGCAACCCGGTCATCACCACCATCGTCGTCGAGGAGTAGGCGCCTTCCACGCCGGCCTCCGCCTCCGCTACCCCCTGCCCCGCGAGGCGCGGGCGGAGCAGAGTGGGAGGGTCGGCAGGTCGCCGACGCGAAGGGAGAGCGCCATGAGCACCGACCGCACCACGGGTGAGGACACCGAGAAGACCGAGGACCTCCCCGACGGCACCGGGACGGACACCTCCTCCGGTGGCGGCGACACCGACACCGTCTCCGGCGGCGAGCCGGACGAGCCCGCCGAGTAGGGCCGTGAACGACGAAGGGCGGGACCGCGAGGTCCCGCCCTTCGTCGTTCCGCCGATCAGATCAGCGGGCCGTCGCTCTCGCTCGAGCGGCGGGTGACCTGCTCGCCGCTGGCCGGGTCGACGGCCGAGCGCGTGGTCGAGACGGCCTGGCGGCGGCGCGTCAGCAGGACCAGCCCGAGGATCAGGCCGACCGCTCCGGCCGCCATGAGGATGTAGCCGACCAGCTTCAGGTCGATCCCGGACACCTGCACGTCCACCGCGAAGGCGAGGACCGCGCCGACGACGAGGAGGAAGATCCCTGCTCCGATGCTCATTGCGTGCTCCTTCTGACTGCCGCCGGAGCGCACGCGGGAAGCGCGCAGGGGCACCGGCGATCGCCCCACGGTAGACCCCGGGTCCGGCGGCCCCCAGGCCTTCCGGCGGGAGCCTCCGGGGGTGTAGGGCGGTGCGGGTCAGCGGTCGGAGACGCGGAGCATCACGCGGGTGCGGTCGGCGCGGGTGACCAGGCCCTCGATCAGGAGGAACACGCGGTACTCGAGCCGGTACTTCGCCAGGAACACGCGGCCCAGGCGCTCGACCTCGCCGGGGTCGGCGTCGATCTCCGCGGCGGCCTCGACCGGCACCGCGTAGTCGGAGACGCGGCCGCGGCGGTCGCAGGGGACGAGGGTCACCCGCGCGTCGTTGCGGAGGCGCTTCACCTTGCCGCTGCGGCGGGGAGTGGTGACGATCAGCTCGTGGCCGTCGCGGGCGATCCAGACCGGGGTCGAGACGGCGTCCCCGGACTTCCGGAACGTGGTGAGCGAGACGAAGCGCTCGTCGGCGAGGGCGGTGAGGTCCTGGGAGAGGGGCATGTCCGAAGTAGAGCGGCCGGGAGCGGTCACCGCAAGCCTCCGTGGCACCTCGATCCGCCCCCGTAGGGTGGAGTGATGACCGACGCGACGCCTCTGATCGGCCCGACCGAGGCGCCCGATCTGCACGTGATGACCTACAACATCCGCCGGCGGATGCCGCGCCTCACCTCCCGCGCCGTCGACCAGTGGGACCGGCGGCGCCCGCTCGTCCAGCGGGTGCTGGAGCAGGAGCGCCCCTCGATCCTCGCCGTGCAGGAGGCGCTGCCGGACCAGTCGGCCGCCGTGCACGAGGCGCTGGGCTCCTCCTTCGAGGCGATGGGCTTCGGCCGGGACGCGGACCGCGGCGGCGAGCGCGTGATGCTCTTCGTCGACCGCAGCCGCTACGCCGTCCGGCACTGGACCCAGATCGCCCTCTCGGACACCCCGGACGTCGCCGGCTCGCGCAGCTGGGGCAATCGCATCCCGCGCACCGCGGTGATCGCGGAGCTGACCGATCACGCGACCAGCCGCGAGCTCACCGTGATCTCGACCCACTTCGACCACATCTCGCGGCGCTCGCGCCAGCGCTCCGCCGAGCTGATCGCCCGCCGCGTCCTCGAGCTCGGACGCCCCGCGATCGTGATGGGCGACACCAACACCGACGTCGACACCGTCCCCTACCGGACGATCCTCGAGGAGGGCCGCCTCGCGGACGCGTGGGAGACGGCGGAGAAGCACCTCACCCACTCGTGGAGCACCTTCTCGAACTACCGCGCGCCGGCGCCGGGCAAGCGGATCGACTGGCTGCTCGTCAGCGAGGGCGCCTTCGAGGTCGTCTCCGCGGGGATCAACGCCGTCCGCTACGGGGGAGCGGCGCCCTCCGATCACGAGCCGGTCCAGGCCGTGCTGCGCTTCACGAAGCCGTGAGCGGCTCCGCCCTCGTCGAGACCTTCCTCGAGCCCCCGCGCACCCGCGGGGAGTGGACGGCCGACGGCATCCGCGCGATCGGGGCGGCGAGCATCGTGGCGGCCGCGATCGGCTGGGACCTGGTCGACGTGGCGGTGCTCGCGCTCGCGGCGATCGGGCTGGTGCTGCCGCGCTTCCTCGGCATCCGTCCGGCGCTCGACGCCCTCTTCGGGCTCGCGCTGCTCGTGGCGTCCTGGAGCAGCGTCCTCGGCCTCTACGAGGCGTGGCCGCAGTGGGACCTGGTCGTGCACTGCGTGCTCAACGGGCTGATCGCCGCGGTGGCCTACATCGTCGCCGCGCAGGCCGGAGTCGTGCCGGCGGTCGCGGGCGATCGCGGGCCGCTGCTCCCGGCGGTTGTGCTCTGCGCCTGCTTCGGGACGACGGCGGGCGTCCTGTGGGAGTGGGGCGAGTGGGCGGGGCACCGCTTCATCGACTCCTCGATCTTCGTCGGCTACGAGGACACGCTCGGCGACCTCGCCGCCGGCGCGCTGGGCTCGATCCTCGCCGGCGCGCTGATGCGCTTCTGGTCCGCGAAGTCCCGGGTGGTCGCACCGCGCGCCTCGCGCGGCGTCGGAGGTGCGGCGTAGCCTGTCCCGCATGTGCGGCCGCTTCGCGATGGACTCCGAGACCGATGAGCTGATCCGCGAGTTCGTCGCCGCGGGCGGGCGCGCCGAGGACTGGGCGCCCGACTACAGCGTCGCTCCCACCGACGTCGCGCCGATCGTGCGCGAGCGGCTCCACGACGGCGAGCGGGAGCGCGAGCTGGAGCTGGCGTCCTGGGGCTTCACCCCGTCCTGGTCGAAGGGCAGGGGGCCCTCGCCGATCAACGCGCGCCTCGAGTCGGTCGCGACGAACGGCCTGTTCCGCGGGGCGTTCGCCAAGCAGCGCGCGATCGTGCCGATGCGCGGGTACTACGAGTGGGAGACCCGCGCCGACGGCAAGCAGCCGTGGTTCCTGCAGGGCGAGGAGCCGATCCTCGCCGCGGCCGGCCTCTACACGGCCCGGAAGGAGGGCGACGACTGGCGCGTCTCCTTCACGATCATCACCCGCGAGGCGCGCGACGCCTCCGGCGAGGTGCACGACCGGATGCCCGTGTTCCTCACGCCCGACGTGCGCGACGCCTGGCTCGACCCGGCTCCGCTCGCCTCTGCCGAGGAGATGCTCGCCACCCTCGACCGGGCGTCCGTCGCGATGGCCTCGACCGTCACGGCCCACCCGGTCGACCGCCGCGTGAACAACTCCCGCACCGTCGACCGCCGCGACCCGGGCCTGCTGACGCCGGTCGGCTGACGCCGCCCGCCTGACAGGCGCGGGACGATCCGCGCGGTCCGCGGAACCTCCGGGCGAGGGCGGACGACGGGCGGTGGGCTGACCGGAGAGCACGGGAGGGGCGGAGCCGCGGCCCCGCCCCTCCCGGGCGTCCTACTTCGTGCCGGCGTGACCCGGGAACGGCTTGCCGTTCAGCGAGACCTCGTCGGGGTCGACCTCGACGTCGCCCACGTCGTCCGGGCCGCCCGTGCCGGGCACGGCCTTCACCTCGGCCGAGCCGGAGACCTCGGTGCGGCTCTCCGCCGGATCCGAGTCCTGCTTGGCCTCGGTCTCGCGCTCGCTGCCGGGCGACTCCGAGATGTCCTTCTCGATGGTCTCGCTCTCGGAGGAGGTGGCGGGCGCCGCCCCGTCCGGCTTGCCGATGGTCGAGCCCTGGTCGTCCTGCTCCGTGCGGTCCTGGTCCATGTCGTCGCCTTTCGTCGGGACCTCCGACGCTACGTCGGGGCGCGCGCGGGGGCACCCGCTTGACAGCCCGGCCGGGGGAGGGCGGCGTGCAGGGTCGACGTACTACCCTGGGTCGACGGTCGCACCGGGGGGCGCGGCACACCCGCCGCCGACCGCGAGGAGGACCCGTGGCATCCCACCGGACAGGCGACACCCGCATCGTCGGGACGACGGTCGACGGCCGGTACACGCTCGAGGAGCTCATCGGCCGCGGCGGCATGGCCACGGTCTACCGGGCGCGAGACGGCGTCCTCGGCCGCTCCGTCGCGCTGAAGATGTTCGCCCCCGGCATCGACGACGCGCAGGACCTGCAGCGCAAGGCGTCCGAGATCCGGCTGCTCGCGGCGCTCAACCACCCCGCCCTCGTCACCCTCTACGACGCGCACGACGGCGGCGACGACACCAACGGCCAGGCCTACATGGTGATGGAGCTCGCCGAGGGCCCGAGCCTGTCCGAGCGGCTCGCCGAGGGCCCGGTCGCGCCGAACGACGTCGCCTCGATGGCGGGCGACCTCGGCGAGGCCCTGCACACGGTCCACGCGGCCGGAGTCGTGCACCGCGACGTGAAGCCGTCGAACGTGCTGCTCGTCCCGAGCCCGCTGACCAGCCGCGAGTTCCGCCCGAAGCTGGCCGACTTCGGCATCGCCTCCCTCATCGACGCGACGCGGATCACCGCGCCGGGCACCCTCATCGGCACCGCCGCCTACCTCAGCCCCGAGCAGGCGCACGGCGACCCGGTCACCTCGGCGAGCGACATCTACTCCCTCGGCCTGGTGCTCCTGGAGTCGCTGACCGGTCGCCGCCCGTTCACGGGTTCGGCGATCGAGGTCACGCTCGCCCGCCTGCTCCGCGACCCCGAGGTGTCGGAGTCGCTCGGCAGCGGCTGGACCTCGCTCCTGACCGCGATGACGCGGCGCGAGCCCGGCGAGCGTCCCGCCGCGCTGCAGGTGGCGGAGTCGGCGCGCCGGCTGATCGATCCGCGGCGCGACTCCCCGCCGGCGGCCATCGTCGTCCCCGACGTCCCCGCCACCCGGGTGATGTCGACGGAGCCGCTGGCCGAGACCGAGCCGATCACGCGGGCGGAGGCGCTCGATCCGACCCGCCGGCTCGCGGCCGACGCGTACCCGGCCACGGAGGCGATCGCTCCGACGCAGCGCTTCACCGCGACCGAGCGGATCGCTCCGGCACCGCGGATCGCTCCGGCACCGCAGACCGCTCCGGCGCCGCGCACGGCTCCGCTCCGCCCCGCGGCCGCCCGTCCTCAGCGCCGCGGCCCGAGCCCGTGGCTGATCGTGCTGGTGCTCGCGCTGGTCGCGGTCGCCGTCGGGCTCGCGATCATCCTTATCGACGGTCCCCAGTCGCCTCTGCCGCAGGTGGACGGCGAGCTGGGCGACCACCTCCGTCAGCTGCGCGAGAGCATCCGCTCGTGAGGGGCCTCCGACTGCGCGCTGCCGGCGCCGTGCTCGCCTCGGTCCTGCTGCTGAGCGGATGCTCCTCCGCGCCGCAGGGCATCGACGAGGGCACCGCCCAGACCCTCGACGACGCGGTGGTCGCCGTCGCCGAGAAGGCCTCGGCCGACGACTACCAGGGCGCTCTCACCGAGCTCGCCTCGCTGCAGTCGGCGCTCGACGCCGCGCTCGCCGAGGACTCCGTCAGCTCCGATCGCGCAGCGACGGTGCAGGCGCAGGTCGACGTCGTCCGCGCCGACCTCGAGGCCCTGATCGCGGGAGCCCCGGAGCCGGCGCCGGCCGAGACGACCGCCCCGGCTCCCGAGGAGACGACCCCGGTCGAGGAGGAGCCGGAGGACACGCCCGCTCCGGTCGAGACCGAGGACGACCCCGCCCCCTCGCCCGAGGAGTCGGAGCCGGAGGAGACGCCGACCGAGCCGGAGGAGCCCGCGGAGGAGACCCCGGCCGCTCCCGGCGACGACGCTCCGGGGAGCAGCGGCGACGCACCGGGGAACAGCGGTGGCGCACCCGGCAACAGCGGGAACGCTCCCGGCAACGGCAACGGCAACGGCAACGGCAACGCGGGCGGCAACGGCAACGCGGGCGGCAACGGCCCGGGCGCTCGCGGTGCGGCGACCGGCGTCGGCGCCCCCGCGGGCAGCGGTGCCGCGCCCGGGGCCGCGAAGGGCCCCGGCGGCCGCTAGAGCGCTACTCCTGCGTCGAGAGCACGGCGAACGCGGCGTCGAGCTCGACGTCCACGTCCGTGCCGTCCTCGCGGGTGACCTCCACCTCGAAGGCGTGGTCGGCGTCGTCGCTGCGCTCGGCCTCGGTGACGGTCCCGGAGCCGACGGCGCCCAGCGCCGCCTCGCTCGCGCGGGCGAGGTCGTCGCCGGTGAGGTCGTCCGGGTCCACCGCGGCGGCGGTCGGGTCGCCGGCAGGCACGCCGTCGTCGCCCGAGCCGGCCTGGAGGGCGCGGTCGTCGGGCTCGACGGACACGACGGCGAAGGAGTCGTCGAGGCGCACCTCGTACTCGAGGCCGTCGCGGTCGGTCAGGTCCAGCTCGTAGCCGGTGGCGCCGTCGTCGTCGCGCTCGGCCGAGGTGACGGTCCCGCCGCCGATCTCGGCGAGCGCTGCCTCGCTCGCGCGGTCCAGGTCGCTGCCGGTGAGGGAGTCGGATCCCTCGAAGCCGTCGGTCGCGGCGTAGGCGATGCCCGTCCCGGCTCCGATCAGCACGACCGCTCCGGCGATCCCGGCGATGATCTTCGTCTTCTTCTGCACGATGGCTCCGTCCCGGCGCCGCTCGTCGACGCCTCCAGCACTCTCGCGGTCGGGCGCTGAAGCAGGCCTGAAGCGCCCGCTCAGCGGGCGAGCGGCACCCGCACCTCGACCCGGGCGCCGCCCAGCGCCGAGTCGCCGACGACGACCCGTCCGCCGTGCGCCCGGGCGATCCCGGCGACGATCGCCAGGCCGAGGCCCGACCCTCCGGCGTCGCGCGTCCGGCCCTCGTCGAGGCGGACGAAGCGCTCGAGCACCCGCTCGCGCTCCGCCGCCGGGATCCCAGGCCCGTCGTCGTCCACCGCGAGCACCGCCTCCGCTCCATCGATCCGGGTCGAGAGCGCCAGCTGCGAGGAGCGGTGCCGCACCGCGTTGTCGACCAGGTTCCGCAGCGCCCGCGAGAGCAGGGCCTCGTCGGCCACCGCCTGCACGGGCGAGATCCCGCTCGCGTCGACCCGGGCTCCGGAGTCGCGCAGGCGCCGCACCTCGCCGAGGGCGAGATCGTCGAGGTCCACGGGAGCCGCCGCCACGGCCAGGCGCGCCTCGTCCGCCCGGGCGAGCAGCAGCAGGCCCTCGATCAGCCCGCCGAGCCGCACCGACTCCTCCGCGACCGTCCTCGCCAGCCGGGCGGAGTCGAGCCGGTCCGGGTGCGCGAGCGCCACCTCCGCGGTCTGACGCAGCGCCGCGACGGGGGAGCGCAGCTCGTGCGAGGCGTCCGAGACGAAGCGCCGCTGCCGCTCCTGCCCGCTCTGCAGCCGATCGAGCATCCGGTTGAGGGTGTGCGCCAGCCGGTCGACCTCGTCGCCGGAGCCGGGAGCGGCGATCCGGCGGTCCAGGGCGGAGGAGGTGACCGCCTCGGCCTCCTCGCGCATCCGCTCCACGGGGCGCAGCGCCCGGCCGACGACGACGGCGCACACCACCGCCACCAGCGCGATCAGCAGCGGGACGGCGACCGCGAGCAGCCCGATCGTCGTGGACACCGCCTCCTCGCGGCCCTCGTCGGGCACGCCGACCACGACGAGGGAGTCGTCGTCGAGCTCGCGGGCGGCGACCACCACCGGCCCCTCGTCGTCCACGTCGACGGTGACCGGGTCGTCGCTCTCGGCCAGCGCGAGCGGAGGGAGGTCCGCCGCGTCCTCGCCCGCGGCGGCGACCCGCCCGTCGACCACGAGCTGGACCAGTCCCTCCGAGCCGCGGACGGCCTCCGGGCCGCCCTGCTCGACCAGCGCAGCGACCCGCTCCGCCTCGGCGTCGGCGGCGGAGGCGGCGCTCGAGGCGAGCACGGAGGAGAGGACCAGGACGAAGAGCACGCTCCCGAGGAGCGCGGCGGCGGCCACCACGGCGGTCGCGGCCGCGCTGATGCGGGTCCGCAGGCTCCGGCGGCTCACCCGGCCACCAGCGTGTAGCCCGCCCCGCGCCGGGTGCGGAGGGTGTCGCGGCCGAAGGGCCGGTCGATCTTGTTGCGCAGGGTGCGGACGTAGACCTCGACGATGTTCGGATCGCCGTCGTAGTCGAAGTCCCAGACGGCTCCGAGGACGTCGCGTTTGGAGACGACCTCGCCCGCCCGCGAGACGAAGTACTCGAGGACGCTGAACTCGCGCGCGGTCAGCGGCACGGCGACTCCGCCCCGCTCGACGGTCCGGGACGCCGGATCCAGCACGAGATCGCCGACGACGCGCACCGTGGGCCGCTCGGCGGCTCCGCGGCGGATGAGGGCGCGCAGCCGCGCGACGAGCACCGGGAACGAGAACGGCTTGGTGAGGTAGTCGTCGGCGCCGGTGTCGAGGGCCTCGACCTGGTCGAGGTCGCCGTCCTTCGCGGTGAGCATCAGGATCGGGGTCCAGTCCTCGGCGGCGCGCAGCCGCTCGCAGACGCGGAAGCCGCTGACGTCCGGGAGCATCAGGTCGAGGACGATGGCGGCGTAGTCGGCCTCCTGCGCGTACCAGAGGGCGTCGGTGCCGGTGGTGGCGGTGTCCACGGCGAAGCCCTCGGCCTCCAGGCCCGTCTCGAGGGCGCGGAGCAGGTTGATCTCGTCGTCGACGACCAGGATGCGGATGGCGGCCTCCCCGGGCTCGGCGCGCGGGGGTCCGCGCGAGCCCAGGCTAGCCGCGGCCCCGCTGAAGCCCGCCTGAAGCGCCGACGGACCACCGCGTCCCGCCGAGGCGCCGGCTCCCCGCCGGGACACCGGCCGGAGCGCGGTGTCCCGGCGGGACGCGCGGCGCCCGGGCGCGGGTCACTCGTCGCGGTCGGTGTACTCGCCCTCGCCCTCGGCGGAGGTGCCCGCGGCGCTGGTGTCGACGTAGCTGCCCTTGTCGGCGGTGCTCTGCTCGTTCACCGAGGTGTCGACGTAGCTGCCCTCGGCCTCGCCGGCGGTGTGCGAGACGCCCTCCGTCGAGGTGTACTCGCCGCCCTCGGTGTCCTCGGTGCTCGTGCCCTCGGCGACGTGACGGCCGTGGCCGGCGGTGTGCTCGTCGTGACCCTCGTGGTGGTCGTGGTGCTCGTGACCCTCGTGGTGCTCGTTGTCGTGGTCGTGGTGGGCCATGGCGGCCTCCTCGCTTCGTCGCGTCGGTGCGCGGTCGGATCGGCCGCGCTCGCTCCGAGACTTCTGCATCGGGGGCGGGGGTGCAAGACGTGGCGGCTGCACATCCGTGCCGCGCAACTCCTACCGGTGCCGGATCCGCCCGCCTAGCCTCCGAGGATGAGCAGACCCCCTCGCACCCGCTGGAGCGTCATCGGCCAGCTCGGACCGGCCTTCGACGACGGCGGTCCGATGCTGCTGGTCGAGGCCCGATCGGCGTTCGGGCGCCGCCCGATGCACCGCGCCAAGGCGCAACTGCTGCTGTCGGCGCTCCGCCACCGCGCCCGCGAGCTCGGGGACCGCGCCGAGTACGTCCGCTCCGAGACCTTCGGCGAGGCCCTCGCCGGGCGCGACGACCTCGAGGTGATCGACCCGCCCACCCGCGGCGGCCGCCGCCTCGCCCGCAGGCTCGGCATGAGCGTTCTGCCCAGCCGCGGCTTCATCACGGCCGAGGAGGACTTCCGCGAGTGGGCGCTCTCCCGCTCGGGCAAGCGCCTGCTGCTGGAGGACTTCTACCGGTGGAGCCGCGAGCGCACCGGCGTGCTGATGCGCGGCGACCAGCCCGAGGGCGGCCGCTGGAACTACGACCACGACAACCGCCAGCCTCCGCCCAAGGGCGCCTCCCGGCTCGGCCTGCCCGACCCGTGGTGGCCGGAGGAGGACGACATCGACGAGGAGGTGCGCGCCGACCTCGCGCGCTGGGAGGCCGAGGGGGCGGTCCGCCTGGTCGGCGCCGACGGTCCGCGCCGCTTCGCCGCGACGCCCGCCGAGGCCGAGGCGGCGCTCGCCGACTTCGTGTCGTCGCGCCTGGGCGACTTCGGGACCTACGAGGACGCGATGCTCTCGGGCGACTGGACGATGGCGCACTCGCTGCTCAGCGCCCCGATGAACCTCGGCGTGCTCGATCCGCGGACGGTCGTCGAGGCGGCCGAGGCGGAGTACGCCGCCGGGGGCGCGCCGATCGCGGCGACGGAGGGGTTCATCCGCCAGATCCTCGGCTGGCGCGACTACGTCTGGAACCTGTTCTGGCACCTCGGGCCGGAGTACCGCAACCGCAGCCGCGCGCTCGGCGCCTCCACGCCGCTGCCCGCCGGGCTGCTCGCTCTCGACCCGAGCGGCATCGAGGCGAACTGCCTGCACGAGACGCTCGACGACGTGCACCGGCACGGCTGGGCGCACCACATCCAGCGCCTGATGGTGCTCGGCAACTGGGGACTGCAGCGGGGGTGGGATCCGGCGGAGCTCAACGACTGGTTCGTGGACGTCTTCGTCGACGGCACGGAGTGGGTGATGCCGGCGAACGTGATCGGGATGTCCCAGCACGCCGACGGCGGCGTCGTCGCGACGAAGCCGTACGCCTCGGGCGGCGCCTACATCAACCGGATGTCCGACTACTGCGGCGGCTGCCGCTTCGACCCGAAGGTGCGCCTGGGCGAGAACGCCTGCCCGGTGACCGCCGGGTACTGGGCCTTCCTCGACCGGGCCGAGCCGGTCCTCCGCGGCAACCACCGGATGGCCCAGCCCCTCGCGGGCCTGCGCCGCCTCGCGGACCGCGAAGCGGTGGTCGACCAGGAGCGCCTGCGCGAGACGTACTGACGCGGGGCCGGCGGCGCGCCCGCCGCTACTCCGCGCGCACGAAGCGCGACACGGTGACCGCGACCGTCACCGCGGTCGTCCCCTCCACCGCCGCGAGCCGAGCGTCCAGCGCCTCGGGATCCACGTGGTGGGCACTCGGCCCCATCAGCACCTCGGCGCGCAGCTCGTCGACGCTCATCAGCACCGTCGTGTCGAGCTCGATGCGCTCCTCGAGCGCGAACCCCGCCAGCTGCTCGTCGAGCCGCTCCGCCTTGCCGGCGTCGATGCCCAGCATCCCGAACCGCTCGCGGATCTCGTGCAGGTGCCTCTCGCGCGGAGTGACGACGACGGCGACGCCGCCCGGACGGAGCACCCGCCGCATCTCCGGGGCGTTCCGCGGCGCGAAGACGGTGAGCAGCGCGTCGGCGGAGGCGTCGGCCAGCGGGAGGGGCTGCCAGAGGTCCGCGGTCGCGATCGCCGCCCGGGGGTGCGCGCGGGCGGCGCGGCGGGCGGCCGGGGCCGAGAGGTCCAGGCCCAGCCCGTCCGCCGCCGGACGCGCCTCGAGCACGGCCGCGAGGTACGCCCCGGTGCCGCAGCCCAGGTCGACCACGAGCCGCGCGCCGGAGGGGACGGCCGCGGCGACCGCGTCCTGGATCACCCGGTAGTGGCCGGAGCCGAGCAGGTCGGCGCGGGCCTGCACCATCGCCGCGGTGTCGCCCGAGGTCGCGTGCCTCCCGCGCAGCAGCGAGGCGTAGCCCTGGCGCGCGAGGTCGGCGCTGTGCCCGAGGGGGCAGCGGAGCGAGGAGGGGCGGGGGAGCGCGTCGGGGGCGAGCGCGCCGCCGCAGACCGGGCAGGCGAGGGCGGGCAGCACCGTCGATCCGGGTCGGGCGGCCGGATCGAACGCGCTCACTCCGCGCCGGGCGCGCGCGCCCGCATTGCGGTGACCGCCGCGTTCAGCGTCGCGATGGTCGGCACCGCGAACAGCGCTCCGGCGAGCCCGGCCACCTCGAGCCCGGTCGCGACTCCGAGCACCACGGCGAGCGGATGCACCTTCACGGCGGTCCCGAGGATGAGCGGCTGCAGCACGTGCCCCTCGAGCAGGTGCACCAGGATCACGACGCCGACCATCACCAGCGCGGCGACGGGCCCGCTGAACAGCAGCGCGACCAGCGCGGCGAGCGCACCGGTCACGATCGCGCCGAGGATCGGGACGAACGAGCCGAGGAACACCACGATCGCGATCGGCACGACGAGCGGCAGCTGCAGCGCGAGCGCGCCGATGCCGATGCCGACGGCGTTGATCCCGGCGACGCCGAGCTGCGCGATCACGAACTGGCTGAGGGTCCGCCAGCCGGCGGCGCCGCCGCGCTCCATCGCCGGGCGGGCGCGGCGGCGCCGCCGGCTGGCGGACCCTC
>NZ_PSWB01000023.1:0-69794 GCF_002931865.1 Rathayibacter sp. AY1C7
CCCCTCGGCCGAGCCGACCCGCACGCCGGCTCCCGCTCCGCAGGCGCCCTCCGAGAGCACCGCTCCCGACACCGAGGACGCCCCCACCGGAAGCTGACACCCGACCACCCGACCACTCGCCCCACCCGCCCCGCTCGCGCGGGGGAACGCCGACGGCCCGGAGGACACTGTCCCCCGGGCCGTCGGCGTCCGTCAGCGCGCGTCGCGGCGGCGGCGCGTGACTCCGAGCGCGAGCGCTCCACCGGCGAGCAGGGCGAGAGCCGCCGCGGCGGTCCAGCCCGTCTCGACGCCGGTGCTCGCGAGTCCCGAGCCGGTCCGCGGAGGAACGGCGCCGGCCGGAGCGGGAGCCGGCGTGCGGGTCGGCTCGGCCGAGGGGTGCGCGGTCGGCGCCGTGGTCGGCTCACCCGTCGGCGCCACCGTCGGCTCGACGGTCGGCCCAACAGGCGGTCCCGGCGTCGGTACCGTCCCCGTCCCGAACACGGACGCCGCGGAGCCGAGCGATGCGAGCACCGTCTCGCCGTTCGCGTCGTCCACGCCGTCGTTGTCGGTCACCGCGAACACCTCGCCGGAGCCGGTGATCCCGAGGCCCTCGAGCTTCTCCTGGGTCCAGCCGTTCCCGGCCTGCAGCGCGGGCAGCACGTCGACCGCGAGGGTCTTCTCGAGCATCGGCAGCGTCTCGCCGACCGCCGCGCCGGCCTCCGTCGGCAGCGGCACCGTGTACACGGCCTTCAGCGCGGCGTCCGGCCCGTTGAGCTTGTCGCGCTCGATCACCGCGAGCGTGCCCGCGGGGGTCAGCGTGATCTCCGAGAGCCCGTTCCAGTCGCCGTCCGCCCCGGAGACGGCCTCCAGCGGGTAGCCGAAGAAGCTCCAGCTGTCGGCGGCGACGTCGTAGCGCCCGATCCGGACCACTCCGTCGGCGTCGATCGAGGCCTCGCGCTGCAGCGCCGTCCAGACGATCTCACCGGCGGCGCCGTCCTCGACGGTCACTCCCTCGAAGCCCTGCTTGCCCAGTGCGGAGGCGAGCTCCGCGGGCAGGGCGATCCGCTCGGTCACCGCGGCGTCCGCGTCGAGCCGCAGGAGCGCGTTGCCGTCGCCTGTCCCGCCCTCCGTCACGGCCCAGAAGCCGCCGTCGACGCGGGCGGCGATCCCCTCCAGATCCAGAGCGGCGGGCTCGCCGCCCTCGGTCACCGTGAGCGTCGAGTCGAGCAGCGCCGGCGAGACGGAGGTGTCGATAGAGTGGAGGGTGCTCGGCGCGTAGGCGCTGTCGCTCACCGCGTACAGGCGGTCGGGCGCCGCCGGGTCGGTCGAGAGGCCCGAGAGCGCACCCCAGGGCAGCGGCGATCCGTCGACGTCGGCCGACAGCACGGTCGGGAACGCGGGGGCGGAGGCGCCGAGCGCGTAGAGCTGCACACTCGCGCGGACGGCGGCCTCGGCGTCGTCGGTCTCGCTCGAGACGACCAGCAGGTCGCGCTCGGGCAGGGCGAGCAGCCCCTCCGGGCCGGGCGTCGACGGCAGCGCCTGCACGAAGCGCGGCGCGGTCGGCTCCGACACGTCGTAGACGGCCACGAAGTTGGCCCGCTCGGCGCCGACGAACACGTAGGGGACGCCGTCGAAGGTGGCCGAGAGCAGGCCCTCGGGCTCGGAGCCCTTCGCGTCGGAGCGCTTGTCCGGGTAGAGCCCGAGGCGCACCGCGAGGTGGTCGAACGAGTTCCCGGCGTCCCACTGCACGGCCCCGGTCGCGGCGTCGAGGATCGACCAGCCGCGCGTGCCGCCCTTCCAGTCGCCCTCGTTCGCGATCGCGACGTGGTCGTCGCCGACCCAGCCGATCGCGTCGGGCTCGCGCGGGACGTCGGTGATCGAGCCGGTCAGCGAGATCGAGTCGTCGTCGAGCGTGTCGATGCCGCCGACGGAGGCGGTGCCCGCGGTGTACGAGGCGGTGACGGAGCGGGTGGCCAGGTCGACGATCGCGACGGCGTTGTTCTCCTGCAGCGTCACGGCGACGGCCGTGTCGGCCGGGTTGATCGAGACGTACTCGGGCTCCGGGTCCGACGGGGTGTCGAGGCCGGCGAGACCGGTGAGGTCGACGTGCTCCGGCACCCAGGCGGAGGGGTCGCCCGCGAGGTCCATCACCACGAGCTCCCCGGCGGGCGCCTGCGGGAGGTCGCCCTCCTCGCCGCCCTCGGGGGCGAGGTCCTCGTCGCGCTGGTTCTCGATCGCGATGACCGCGGTCGAGCCGTCGGTGGTGACGTCGATGGAGTCGGGCTGGCCGCCGAGCTCGATGCTCGCGACGGGCGCGAGGTCGTCGGCGTGCAGCACGCTGACGTGGCCGGAGGGGTTCGCGAAGTCGCCGTCGCTCGTGTCGACCACCGCGAGGACGTACTCGCCGGTCGCGTAGACCGAGGTCGGCTCGCCGCCCACGCCGACGCCGCCGAGCGGCTCGGGGGCGTCAGGGTCGGAGATGTCGAGGACGTCGATGCGCTGCCCGGCGGAGTCCGTCGAGTAGACCAGGCGGCCGTCGGGCGACGCGCTCGAGATCTCGGCGACGGCGGAGTCGGCGGACGGGTCGGCTGCGTTCAGGTAGGCCGGCACCGTGGCGATGCGGGTGAAGAAGGAGTCGCCCGCGGCGGAGGCGGGCAGGGCCGCGGCTCCGAGGGTGCAGCCGGCGAGGGTGACGGTGAGGGCGAGGGCGGCGGTGCGGGTGCGGGTATGACGAGAGGACACGGGTCTCCTGAGCGGCTTCGAAGGAACCCGCCCACGCTGGCCGCCCCCGGTGAACGCGCCGCCGCCCGCAGGTGTCCGCCCGGCGAACGCGCGGTGGCGGAGCCGCGACCGGGCGGGGGTCTCGAGACGCCGGCACGGACGCCTCGAGATCCGCCGGGCGGCGTGGTCAGCGCGCGAGGCCCTCCGCGGCCGAGCCCCAGGAGCCGAGGGCCGCGCGCACGCGCTCGTCGCGCGCGAGCGTCAGCGCCTCCGCGTACCCCTCCTCCAGCACGTCGTCGAGCCGCACCCGCGCACCCGTCTCGGAGGAGCGGACCGCCGCCTCCACCATCGCGAGGCTCCGCACGTTCGAGTGCACCTCGCCCGAGGGCACCGCCCCCGAGCCCAGCACCCGCACGAACTCCGCGAGCGAGCCCGCGATCTCCTCGGGCACGGGCTCGAGCGTGGCGGTCCGCACCGCCTCCGACTCGCGCGACTGCCACTCCGGAGCGCCGTCGCCGTCCCAGTGCGCGGTGCCGCCGGCCCCGTTCACGCGCCAGTCGCCGTTCCACGAGGTCTCGAGGCCGTCGGCGCACCAGCTGCCGGTGTAGCTGAAGCGCACTCCGCCGGCGAACTCGAACACGGCGCTCGCCGCGGCT
This sequence comes from Rathayibacter sp. AY1C7, assembly GCF_002931865.1. Classification (NCBI taxonomy): domain Bacteria; kingdom Bacillati; phylum Actinomycetota; class Actinomycetes; order Micrococcales; family Microbacteriaceae; genus Rathayibacter; species Rathayibacter sp. AY1C7. The sequence continues at coordinate 3,357 of NZ_PSWB01000023.1, forward strand.
CCGTCGGCGTACCAGCTCCAGGCCGGGTTGTACTCCTCGCAGTAGACCGCGACCGGGTCGCTGTCGAGCAGGTACCGCGCCGCGTCGAAGGCGTGGATCGCCATGTCGACCAGGAGCACGTGGTCCATCTCGTCGCGGAAGCCGCCGAAGCGGGGCGCCTTCGCGAAGTGCACGGAGGCGGTGCCCAGCTGCCCGAGCCCGGCGATCTGCTCGCGGAAGGCGGTGATCGCCGCGTAGTAGCGGCGCGACTGGCTGGTCATCAGGAGCCGGCCCGAGGCCTCGGCCGTCGCCGCGAGCACCAGCGCCTCGGCGATGGTCGGCGCGATCGGCTTCTCGGAGAGCACGGGCAGCCCGGCGAACAGCGCCTCCGAGCTGACGGGCAGGTGCGCCCGCGGCACGGTCACGTTGACCACGGCGTCGGCGCCGGAGCGCGCGGCGACCTCGGCGACGGAGGTGCCGACCGCGACCGGGCCGACCCCCTCCTCCTCCGCGGCAGCCGTGGCGAGGTCGACGTCGAGGTCGACGAGGCCGACGAGCTCGGCGTCCGGGGAGTCGCGGATGGTGCGGATCCAGGCGCGGCCCATCGCGCCGGCGCCGACCTGGACGAGGCGGACCGTCATCGGACGAGCGCTCCCTCGTAGTCCTGGCCGTTGTGGAAGTCCTCGGTCTCGTAGCGCTGCAGCACCGGGAGGCGGCGCTCGGGGCGCGAGGAGCGCACCCACTCGACGCCGTTCGCGATCACGCGGCGCACCTCGGCCTGGTGGTAGACGGGGTAGTCCTGGTCGCCGGGGGAGAAGAAGAAGATGCGCCCGTGGCCGCGCTTCCAGGTCATGCCGGAGCGGAACACCTCGCCGCCCGTGAAGGTCGAGAGGAACACGAGCTCGTCGGGCGCCGGCACGTCGAAGAACTCGCCGTACATCTCCTGCCGGGGGATCACGAAGGGGTGCGGGATCCCCTGGGCGATGGGGTGCGTGGGGTCGACGGTCCAGACCAGCTCGCGGTCCTGCTCCGAGCGCCAGCGCAGCGTGCAGGTGGTGCCCATGAGCTTGCCGAAGATCTTCGACCAGTGGCCGGAGTGCAGGACGACGAGGCCCATGCCCGAGAGGACGTGGCGCTGGACGCGCTCGACGATCTCGTCGGAGACGTCGCCGTGGGCCATGTGGCCCCACCAGACGAGCACGTCGGTGGCGTCGAGGACGTCCTCGGTGAGGCCGTGCTCGGGCTCGTCGAGCGTGGTGGTGGAGACGGTGGCGCGCTCGCCGAGGTTCTCGCGGATGCCGTCGGCGATCGTGCTGTGCATGCCGTCGGGGTAGATCGCGCGGACCTTCTCCTCGATCTGCTCATGGCGGTTCTCGCCCCAGACGAGGACGCGGACGGGGGAGGAGGGTGTGGTCACGGTGTTCCTTCTTCGACGGTGGAGACGGTGCGGCAGTGGGCGGCCCGACACGGGGTTAACCGCTTTACCGGCCGCGTCTCCTAGGATGCGGGAGACGTCCGCCCCGCGTCAACCACGGCCGGGCGGCGCGAGCGGAGGAGGCGCGGTGGCCACGATGAGGGACGTCGCGCGCCTCGCGGGGGTCTCGATCGCGACGGTCTCGTTCGTGGTCAACGACACCAAGCCCGTCTCGCCCGAGACCCGCGAGCGGGTGCGGGCGGCGATGCGCGAGCTCGGCTTCCGGCCGCACGCCCTGGCCCGCGCTCTCGCGCGGCGCCGCTCCGGGATCGTCGCGGTCGTCTATCCGCTCGTGTCGAGCCGGCCGCTCAACACCGCCACCTCGTTCCTGCTCGGAGCCGCCGAGGCCGCGGCGGAGCAGGACCACTCGATCGTCCTGTGGCCGACGGTCGGCGGCTCCGACCGCCTCGCCGACCTGCGCGCCGACGGCCTGATCGACGGCGTCGTGCTGATGCAGGTCACCAGCGAGGACGAGCGCGTGCCGGTCCTTCGGGACTCCGGCACGCCCTTCGCCCTCATCGGGCGCACCCGCGACCCGTCCGCCCTCGACTGGGTCGACATCGACTTCGAGGGGATGGTCGAGGAGGCGCTCGGCCGGCTCGCCGGCCTGGGGCACGCGCGGGTGGCGCTCGTGCTCGGCCCGGACCGCGACGCCGCGGCCGACTTCGGCCCCTACGCGCGCACCCAGGAGGCGTTCGCACTCGCCTGCGCGGCCCGCGGCGTCGAGGGCGTGCTGCTGCGCTGCGAGGAGTCGCCCGCCGGCGGCCGCACCCTCGCCCGCTCGTTCGACCCCGCCTCCGCGACCGCCGTGGTGATCGTCAACGGGGGCGCCGCCGTCGGGTTCGCGCACGAGGTGCGGCACCGCGGGCTGCGCGTGCCCGAGGACCTCTCGATCGTCCTGCTCGCCTCCGACCCCGACGTCGCCGACCTGGCCGACCCGGCGCTCGACCTGCTCGTCGCGCCCGGCCGCGAGCTCGGCCGCCGTGGAGTGGAGGCGCTGCTCGCCCGCCTCGCCGACCCGGCGGCGCCGCTCCTCCAGGAGCGCATCGGCGGCCCGTGGCGCCCCGGCGGCTCGGTCGCCCCTCCGCACTGACGGGCGCCACGGGAAGCCCCGGGGGCGCGCGCTACGGCACGATCGAGTCGATGTAGCCGCCGTCGACGCGCACGGCGGCGCCCGTGGTGGCCGAGGCGAGCGGGGAGGCGAGGTACGCCACCATGTGGGCGATCTCCTCCGGCTCGATGAGGCGCTTCAGCAGAGACTGCGGCCGGTGCAGGCGCATGAACTCGCGCTGCGCCTCCTCCCACGGGAGCTCGCGGTCGACCAGCTCGTAGACGAAGTCCTCGACGCCGCCCGTGTGGGTCGGCCCGGCGAGCACGCTGTTCACCGTCACCCCGGTGCCGGCGGCGGCCTTGGCGAAGCCTCGCGAGACGCCCAGCAGCGCGGTCTTCGACACTCCGTAGTGGATCATCTCGGCGGGCGTGACGACGGCGGAGTCGCTGCCGATGTAGAGGACGCGGCCCCACTCGCGCTCCATCATCCCCGGGAGGTAGGCACGGGTGAGGCGCACGCCGGTGAGCACGTTGACCTCGAAGTAGCGGCGCCACTCGTCGTCGTCGATGGAGAGCGCATCGGCGGAGCCGAAGATCCCGAGGTTGTTGACGAGCACGTCCACGTCGGCGGCCGCGCGCAGGAGGGAGGCCGTGCCCTTCTCCGTCGACACGTCGGCCGCGACTCCGCGCACCCGCGCCTCCGGCACCGCCGCGCCGACCGCCTCGATCGCCCGGCGGATCGACCGCTCGGAGCGGGCGTTCACGATCACCTCGGCGCCCGCCTCCGCGAGCGTCGTCGCGATGGCCAGCCCGATGCCCTGCCCCGACCCCGTGACGAGGGCCGTGCGCCCGGTGAGATCCAACCCGATCATGCTGCTCCGCTCCGCGCCGCCGCCCGCCGGCCGCGCTCGGGGTCGAGCATGCCACCGAGCCCTGACATCCGGCCCACTCCCGGCTGAGGACGCCCGCGGGTCGCCGCGGCGTCGCTCGGAACGGCGGAGACCGTTGCCAACCGGACACTCGTGCGTTACGGTCTAATCAATCGGCAATACGTATTACCCACGGGTAGTAGGCCGATGACCCAGACTGTCGACGAGGACGAGGCGGACGCGTGACCCCGATGCAAGCAGATGTCGCCGTGATCGGCGGCGGCCTCGGAGGAGTAGCGGCGGCGATCGCCCTCGCCCGCAACGGCCTCACGGTCGTGCTGACCGAGCAGTACCCGTGGCTGGGCGGCCAGCTCACCTCGCAGGGCGTCCCGCCGGACGAGCACACCTGGGTCGAGCAGTTCGGCGTCACCGCCGACTACCGGCGCCTCCGCGACGGCATCCGCGGCTACTACCGCCGCAACTACCCCCTCACCGCCGAGGCGATGCGCGACGACCGTCTGAACCCCGGCCGCGGACTCGTGAGCCGGCTCTGCGCCGAGCCCCGAGTGGCCGTCGCCGTGCTCGACGAGATGCTCGCCCCCTACCGCTCGAGCGGAGCGATCCGCGTCGTCACCGGCGTCGTCCCCTTCGCCGTCGACGGCGGCCCGGGCCGGATCGAGCGCGTCCTGCTGCGCGACGCGGTCTCGGGCGAGGAGCTCGCCGTCTCCGGACGGTACGTGGTCGACGCGACCGAGACGGGGGAGCTGCTCCCCCTCGCGGAGGTCGACTACGTCACGGGGTCCGAGTCGCGCGACGAGCACGGCGAGCCCAGCGCTCCCGCCGTCGCCGACCCGATGAACGTGCAGGCCGTCACCTGGTGCTTCGGCTTCGACAGCGCGGACGGCGACCACACCATCGAGCGCCCGGCCGACTACGACTACTGGCACGAGTACGAGGTGCCCTTCTGGGGCGGGAAGCTCCTCTCCTTCACCGCGCCGAACCCGAGGACGCTGCGCCCCGAGACCCGCACGATGCACGTCAACGCCGTGGGCGACACCCGCACCGCCGACCAGCGCGCGCAGGGCGGGGACACCGACCTCTGGATGTTCCGCCGGATCCTCGCGACCGAGACCCTCCGACCGGGCGCGCTCGACAGCGACATCGTGCTCGCGAACTGGCCGATGCTCGACTACCTCGACAGCTCGATCCTCGACGTGCCGGAGCCGGAGAAGCACCTCGCCGGCGCCCGCGCGCTCTCGCTGTCGTACTTCTACTGGCTCCAGACCGAGGCGCCCCGGCCCGACGGCGGCCGCGGCTGGCCCGGGCTCCGGCTCCGCGGCGACGTGATGGGCACCGCCGACGGCCTCGCGCAGGCCCCCTACATCCGCGAGTCCCGCCGGATCCGCGCGCTCACCACCGTGCGCGAGCAGGACGTGTCCGTCGCCGCCCGCGGGACGGGGAGCCCTGCGCGCTTCGACGACTCCGTCGGCGTGGGCATGTACCGGATCGACCTGCACCCGACCACCGGAGGCGACAACTACCTCGACGTGGAGTGCTCGCCGTTCGAGATCCCGCTCGGCGCCCTCGTGCCGCGCACCCCGACGAACCTGCTGCCCGGGGGCAAGAACATCGGGACGACGCACATCACCAACGGCGCGTACCGCCTCCACCCCGTGGAGTGGAACATCGGCGAGGCCGTCGGCGAGCTGGCGGCCCTCGCCCTCGCCGAGGACCTGTCGCCCCACGAGATCGCCGCCGACCCCGCCCTCGTCGCCCGCCTGCAGGCGAGGCTCGAGTCGCGCGGCGTAGAGACCCACTGGCCCGACGTCGTCGGGTACTGACCGGGAACACCGAGAAGACCATTGGAGAAAGAGAGACGATGAGACCAGCGAAGAAGCTGATGGCCTCGCTCGCCGCAGTCGGAGTGATCGCCGCCCTCTCGGGCTGCGGCGCCGCCGGCGGCGGGGACGACTCAGCACCCGTCGCTCTGAGGATGTCCGTCTGGACCTCCGACGAGAAGCAGCTCGCCCTGTTCGACTCGATGGCCGACGAGTACATCGCCGACCACCCCGAGATCGAGTCCGTGACCTTCGAGTCCCTCCCGTTCGCGGACTACAACTCGACCCTGACCACGCAGGCCGCGGGCGGCAACGCCCCCGACCTCGCCTGGGTGGGCGACATCGCGAAGGACCTGATCGACGCCGGAGCGCTCGCTCCGCTGACCGAGACCTTCGAGGGGACCGAGGGCTACGAGTACGACGACATCCTGCCCAGCGTGGCGCAGTCGTTCAGCCAGGACGGCGAGCTCTACGCGTACCCGTTCTCCAACTCGCCGTTCGCGCTGTACGTGAACCAGGACCTCATCGCGCAGGCCGGGCAGACCGTCGACCCCGCGACGCTCAGCTGGGAGGACGTCGACCGCATCGGCGCGGCCGTCAACGAGTCGACCGGCAAGGCCGGCTACATCATCCGCGACTTCGACTTCTCGGGCTGGCTGAGCCTCGCGAACCTGTGGGCGGGCTGGGGAGCCCAGCCGTGGAGCGACGACGGGACCCAGTGCACGATGGACTCGCCCGAGATGGTGGAGGCGTTCCAGTTCTTCCACGACTCGGTCTACGTCAGCGGCGCGACCCCCGGACCCGGCGTGACGGCGGACTTCTTCGCCGGCGACGCCGCGTTCACGACCGCGCAGGTCTCGCGCGCGAGCCTGCTCGACGGCTCGTTCCCGTTCGAGATCTACCCGCTGCCCGTCGGCCCCGCCGGCGAGTACGGCAACATCGGCCAGGCCGGCATGGCCGCGCTCGCAGGCGGCGACCACGTGGAGGAGGCGACCGGCTTCCTCTCGTTCATGACCAACCCGGAGAACTCCGCCAAGCTCGCGCAGTTCTTCCCGCCGCCCCGCGAGTCGCTGCTGTCCGGTGAGGAGCTGGCGAAGGTCAACACCCGCCTCAGCGCCGAGCAGCTCGACCGCGTCGTGGTCGACGAGCTCGCCGACGTGTCCGCCACCCCTCCGGTGACGAGCCCCGCCGAGATCACCTCGGTCGGCAAGACGGCGCTGGACCGCATGTGGTCGGCCGACGCCGACGTCGCCGAGGTGCTCGGAGGCGTCTGCGACGCCATCGCGCCCGTCCTCCAGGGGAAGTGATCCCGTGACCGCGACCTCGACGGACAGCCGCCGATCCGCTCCCGCCGGCGCCTACTGGAACCTCCGGCGCCGCGACGCGCTCGCCGGCTGGCTCTTCATCGCGCCCCAGCTGCTCGGTGTGATCGTGTTCGTGCTGCTGCCCGTCGGGCTCGCGGTCTGGTTCAGCCTCAACGAGTGGAACGTCTTCACCGGCTCCATGACCTTCGTGGGCGGCGAGAACTACGAGCGGGCGATCAACGACCCGAGCATCGGCGCGGTGCTCGGCACGACCGCGGTCTTCTCCGGGGGAGTGGTCGTCCTGAACCTCGCCCTCGGGCTGGGCCTGGCCGTGCTGCTCAACCGGAGGATCCCGGGCGGCGCCCTGTTCCGCACGCTCTTCTTCTCGCCCGTCGTCATCTCGGTGGTCGCCTGGACCCTCGTCTGGGGCTTCCTCCTCCAGGACAACGGCGCGATCAACGGCCTGCTCTCGCTGGTCGGCCTCGACGGGCCGAACTGGCTCCAGGAGGGACCCACCGCGATGGCGAGCGTCATCGTCACGCAGGTCATCCGCAGCGTCGGCGTCAACATGGTGCTCTTCCTCGCCGCGCTGCAGGGGGTGCCGGGCGACCTCTACGAGGCGGCCCGGCTGGACGGCGCGAGCCCCCGCGCGATCTTCTTCCGGATCACGCTACCGCTCATCTCGCCCACCCTGCTCCTCACCGCCATCCTCACGATCGTCGGCTCGCTGCAGGCGTTCGCGCAGGTCGCCGTCCTGACCGAGGGCGGGCCGGAGCTGTCGACGACAGTGCTCGTCTACTACGTGTTCCAACAGGCCTTCGAGTTCAGCGACATCGGCTACGGCGCGACGCTCTCGCTGATGCTGCTCCTCTTCGTCCTGATCCTCACGGTCGTGCAGTGGCAGCTGCGCAGGAAATGGGTCTTCTATGAGAACTGACGCCGTCGTCGAGCAGGGGACCCCGCTCACGCCACGCCTCGAAGCCGTCCCGGAGCCGCCCGTCAAGCGCCGCCGCGGCCGCAGCCCGCTCATGACCGCCCTGCTCGTCGTGACGCTGATCCTGCTCGTGCTGCCGTTCGCGGTGCCGACGTTCTGGATGATCGCCTCGTCGTTCAAGCCGGTGAACGAGATCTTCTCGAACCCGCCGACCCTGCTGCCGGACTCGCCGAGCCTGGCGGGCTACGCCGAGGCGTTCCGGTTCCAGCCGTTCGCGCTCCAGTACTGGAACAGCCTCTACATCGCGGTCACGGTCACCGTGGTGACGCTGCTGGTCTCGAGCCTGGCCGGCTACGCCTTCGCCCGGATCCCGTTCCCGGGCCGCAACGCGGTGTTCCTCGTCGTCCTGACCGGCCTGCTGGTGCCGACGGAGGTGACGATCATCCCGCTGTTCCAGATCTTCCGGCAGCTCGGCTTCATCGACACCCACGTGCCGCTGCTGCTGGTGCCGATGGTCGGAGCGCCGGCGGTGCTGGGCACGTTCATCATGCGGCAGTACTTCATCGCGATGCCCGGCGAGCTCGAGGAGGCCGCGCGCCTGGACGGCCTCGGCCGCTTCGGGATCTGGCGGCGCATCTTCCTGCCGCTGTCCAAGCCCGCGCTGTCGGCCGTCGCGATCCTGACCTTCCTCGGGTCCTGGAACATGTACCTCGAGCCGACGGTCTACCTGACCTCACCCGAGCTCTTCACCCTGCCCCAGGCGCTCACCCGCTTCACCGACGCCTACGGCGGGGAGATGTGGGACGTGCAGCTCGCCGCGGCGACGATGACGGTCGTGCCCGTGCTGGCCGTGTTCCTCCTCGCTCAGCGGCAGTTCGTGGAAGGGCTCGCGCACTCCGGTCTGAAAGGCTGACCCGGTGTTCACGGATCGCCCCCTCGCCGCCCTCCGCGAGTTCCGTGCGGAGGTCGCGGAGCCCGACGACTTCGACGCCTTCTGGCGGGCCACCCTCGCGCTCGGGCGGGAGGGCGGCCCCGCCGTGAGCGCCGCGCCGGTCGACGCGGGCCTCCCGCTGGTGCGGGTGCGGGACGTGCGGTTCCCCGGCTTCGCGGGCGAGCCGATCGCCGCCTGGCTGGTGACCCCCGCGGTCGACCCGGGCGCCCCGCTCCCCGTGGTGATCGAGTATCCCGGGTACGGCAGCGGACGGGGCCGTCCGATCGAGCACCTCTGGATCGCCTCCGCCGGGTACGCGCACCTGGTCGTCGACGCGCGAGGCCAGGGAGCCGGCCGCCTCGCCCGCTCCGGAGCCACCCCCGACCCCCACGGCAGCGGACCCGCGTACCCCGGGGTCACGACCCGCGGCATCGAGTCGCCCGAGACGTACTACTACCGGCGCCTGATCGCGGACGCGGCGCTCGCCGTCGACGCGGTGGAGGCGCTCCCCGGGCTGGACCCGGACCGCGTGTCGGTCTTTGGCGGCAGCCAGGGCGGAGCGCTCGCGACCGCCGCGGCGGCGCTGCGCCCCCGGGTGCGCGCGGCGATCGCCCTGGTGCCCTTCCTCTCCGACGTCCTGCGCGCGACGACCATCACGAACGAGGCGCCCTACGTGGAGATCGCCCGCTACCTCGCGACCCGCCCCGAGGACCTCGACGCCGTCGAGCGGACCCTCTCCTACGTCGACGGCGTCCACTTCTCGCGGCGCCTGGGCTGCCGGGTGCACCGCTCGGTCGGCCTGATGGACCCGATCTGCCCGCCCTCGACGGTCTTCGCCTCCCACAACGTCTCGGGCGGCGAGACGTCGATCGACGTGTGGCCGTACAGCGGGCACGAGGGCGGCGGGGTCGGCGACCGCGAGCGGGCGCTGGAGGTGCTGCGGGAGGTCCTCGGGTGACCGCGCGGGCGTGACCCCGCGTCTCAGGGCGTCGGCGCCTCCTCCATCCCGAGCCGCATCGCCAGGTCCATGGCGCGCAGGCGGGCCGGCGAGACGTCGTAGGGCAGGCTCCGGATGATCTCGCCGGCGCTCCGGGCGCGGGAGCCCTGCGCGGGATCGGGGGCCGGCGCGGGGTCCTCGGGCGGGTGCGCCTCGTCCCACGCGTCGAAGATCGCCTCGTCCTCCTCGAGCTGACCGGACTCCTCGACGACGCGCATCAGCCGGGCCTCGAAGGCGTGCCGCTCCTGCGCCACCTGCTCCACCCGGGGGTCGTCCTCGGCGACCGTGTCGTCGAGGGCCTCCTCGGCGGCGTCGACGCGGTCGGCCTCCGCCCGCAGCGCCGGATCGGCGGCGAGGACGACGAAGCGGCCGGCCTGGGAGACGGCACCCAGCGGGCCGAACATCCGCTCGGTGACCAGCAGGGTGTCGAGGTCGGCCTGGCGCAGCGAGCCCTCGGGTGCGCCCTCGAGGCGGCGCGAGACGATGTCATCGAGCAGCCCCAGCCGGCCGCCGAGGGTCCGCATGCGCCGGACCGAGGCCCGCTTCCGCTGCAGCTCCTCCTCCTGCGCGGCGAGCGCGGCGTCCAGTCGCGCGAGGACGCCCGCGACCTCGTCCTCGCGGTCGGCGCTGTCCTCGGCGCCGGCCGGGGCTGCGACGGCGAAGGCGTCCCGGATGTCCTCGAGTGCGACCCCGGCGTCGGCCAGGCGGCGGATCCAGAGCAGCCGGATGATGTCGTCGTAGCCGTAGCGCCTGCGGCCGTCTCCGCCCCGCTCGCGCTCGGGGAGCAGGCCGAGCCGGTGGTAGTGGCGGATCGCCCGCGGAGTGACGCCGGCGAACGCGGCGGCGTCGCCGATCTGCACCTGGCGGGGCGGGGCGGGGAACGACTGCATGAGGGACCTCTCCGATCGGGGCGGTGTGCATCGAGCAGACCACATGACGCAGGGGCAGGAGCAAGCCGACCCGGCCTGCTCCCGCCCCTCGTCCCCTCGCGCTCAGCGCGCCAGGCGCACCGTCGCGATCTCGAACGGACGCAGCTCGAGGCGCACGTCGGCCGACTCCGCCTCGACGGAGCTCTCGATGCGGACCTGCTCGGTGGGGCGCTCCATCAAATCGGTGCGGGTGACCGCCCGGACGGCGAAGGCGGCGCGGAGGGTCGCTGCGGCGCGGCGGCCGAGCGACTCGTAGAGCCGCACGATCACGTCGCCGCTCCCGTCGTCCGCCGCCTTCACGGCCTCGACGATCACCGAGGGGTCGTCGATCGACACCAGGGGAGCGACGGGCGCGGCGCCGGTGAGCCTGCGGACCGGGGTGTTCAGCGCGTAGCCGGCCTCGACGGCGTCGGGCAGCTCGGCGCCGACCACGAGCGAGACGGCGAGGCGGTGGCGGCCCTGGTCGGCGTCCGGGTCGGGGAACAGCGGCGCGCGCAGGAGCGAGAGCCGGACCGTGGTCGTCGGGGTGCCGGCCGCGGCGCGGTCGCGGGTGATGTCGTGCCCGTAGGTGGAGTCGTTGACGACCGCGACGCCGAAGCCCGGCTCGCCGACGTGCACCCAGCGGTGCGCGACGGTCTCGAAGCGGGCGGCGTCCCACGTCGTGTTCACGTGGGTCGGGCGGTGCACGTGGCCGAACTGGATCTCGGACGTCGCCCGGTCCGAGAGCAGGTCGAGCGGGAAGGCGAGCTTGAGCAGCTTGCGGCGCTCGTGCCAGTCGATGTCGAGGTCGAGGTCGACGGCCGCCCGGCCGATCTGCAGCGAGACGGTCTGCACGACCGTGGAGCCGCCGAACGAGCGGGTGATCACGACCGCCGGCACCTCGCGGCCGAGCGGGTCGTTCACGGTGCCGGCGCGGACCGAGTCGACGCCGACGAGGTCCTCCACCGTGCGGCGGTAGTTGTCGTCGAGGTCCCAGGCGTCCCACTTGTTCGGGGTGTCGCGGTGGAGCTGGAGGAGCCCCGCGGCGGCGCCGGCGGGCACGACCTCCCGGCCGCTCGCGAGGTCCACGACCGACTCGAGGAGTCCGGAGGCGCCGATCCGCACCCGGACGAGCCCGTTGTCGAGGACGTGGGCGTCGCCGTCGGAGCGGAGCGTCGGGGCCGAGTGCTCCGCGGCGGGGTCGGCCGCGGCCGCGCCGAGCGCCGGCACGCCCCCGACGGCGAAGGGGGAGGAGTTCACCAGCAGCTCCGCGGAGCCCTCGCCGGCGAGGGCCCGGACGGTCTCGGCGATCATCTCCTCGATCCGCTGCGCGATGCGGGCGTAGTTCTCCTCCGCCTCGCGGTGCACCCAGGCGATGGAGGTGCCGGGCAGGATGTCGTGGAACTGCTGCAGGAGGACCGTCCGCCACATCTCACGCAGCTCGTCGGCCGGGTACGGGACCCCGGCGCGGACGAGGGCCGTGGTCGCCCACAGCTCGATCTCGCGGAGCAGGTGCTCGCTGCGGCGGTTGCCCTGCTTGGTGCGCGCCTGCGACGTGTAGGTGCCGCGGTGGAACTCGAGGTAGAGCTCGCCCGACCAGGTGGGCGCGTCCGGGTACTCGGCCTGCGCCTCCTCGAAGAAGCGGCGGGGTGTGGACAGCTCGACGGTCGGCGAGCCCTCGAGGCTGCGCGTGCGGCGGGCGGCCGCGATCATCTCGCGGTTGGGGCCTCCTCCGCCGTCGCCGTAGCCGAAGGGCACGAGCGACATGGTGCCGCTGCCCTTCTCGGCGTACTGGCGCTCGGCTCGGGCGAGGTCCTCTCCGGAGAGGTCGGAGTTGTAGAGGTCGACGGGCGGGAAGTGCGTGAACACGCGGGTGCCGTCGATGCCCTCCCACCAGAAGGTGTGGTGGGGCATCGTGTTGGTCTCGTTCCACGAGATCTTCTGCGTGAGGAACCAGCGCCCGCCTGCTCCGGCGATGATCTGCGGCAGCGCGGCGGAGTAGCCGAAGGAGTCCGGGAGCCAGACCTCCTCGGTGTCGATCCCGAACTCGTCGAGGAAGAAGCGCTTGCCCTCGAGCAGCTGGCGCACGAGCGCCTCGCCGCCGGGCATGTTCGTGTCCGACTCGACCCACATACCGCCGACCGGCACGAAGCGGCCCGCGAGCACGTGGCCGCGGACGCGCTCGAACAGCTCCGGGTGGTCGCGCTTCAGCCACGCGTACTGCTGCGCGGAGGAGGCGGCGAAGACGAAGCCCTCCTCGCGCTCGATCAGATCGCAGACGTTCGAGAAGGTGCGGGCCACCTTGCGGGCGGTCTCACGGGCGGGCCAGAGCCAGGCGGAGTCGATGTGGGCGTGGCCGACGGCGTGAAGGTGGTGCGCGCTGGCCGAGGCGGGGCGCTCGAGGACGGTCCGCAGCGCCTCCCGGCCGGCGGCGGCGGTGCCGGACACGTCGTCCGGATCGAGGACGTCGACGGCGCGGTCGAGGGCGCGGACGATCTCGGCGCGGCGCTGGGAGGACTCGGGCAGCTGCCCGATCAGCCCGACGAGCACGGCCATGTCCTGCTCCAGCTCCCAGACCTCCCGGTCGAGCAGTCCGAGCTCGAGACGGCGGAGGCGGTAGAGCGGGTCGGACGGCAGGGCGCCGTCGGCGGGGCGGCCGCCGAGCGCCGTGGGGGTGAAGGACCAGTCGCCGGTGATGTTCGGGTTGGCGGCGGCCTCGATGTAGAGCTCGACCGTGCGGTCGCCCGCCTCGCGGCCGGGCAGCCGGTCGAGCGGGACCGACTGGTTGAACGGCTCGACGGCCTTCACGACCGTGCCGGTCGCGGTGAAGACGAGCCCCTCCGCCTCGAAGCCGGACTGGGCGCCGGTGTAGCCGAGGTCGACGACGAGCTCGGGCTCGCAGCCGTCGACGCCGACCCAGGAGGCGGGGATCTCGCCGCGCATGTGGAACCACACGGTGCCCCAGGGGGCGCCCCACGGCTCCCCGATGCGGGCGGGCGCGTAGGACGCGGCCCGCGCCTGGTCGAAGGGGACCGGCTCGCCCGGAGCGGTCCACGACTCGATCCCGAGCGGCTCGACCGCCCGGTGGATCGCCGGCCGGAGGCTCTCGGCGCGGAAGCGGGCGATGCGGGCTTCGATGCGGGTGCTGTCGTCATGCATGCGTTCTGGTGCTCGTTCCGTGTGCAGTGGGGGAGGGCGGCGGCGCGGAGGGCGCCGCCGCCCGGGGTCAGGAGGCGATGACGACGCGGTGCCCGTCGGGGAAGACGGCCACCTTCCGCCAGGTGTCGCCGGAGCGCTCCCAGCCCTCGTTGACCTGTCCGGCCGGAGGGGTCGGGATGGTCTCGGGGGCGCGGGCGACCGTGGTGTAGCCGGCCGCGCGCTCCACCCGGCCGCGGCCGAGCTCGAACGAGGTCAGGCGTCCGTCGTCGACGATCAGCGAGCCCTCGTCCACTCCCGCGGCGCCGCGCTCGATGAACGGGTTCACGAGGCGCGTCTGGGAGGAGTCGCTGCCCAGCACGATCGCCTTCTGCTGCGGGAAGCGGCCGAGGCTGAGCCCGTAGAAGCCGCCGAGGACGGTGAGGTTGCGCACCTCGAAGTCCGCTCCGCCGTTCGTCAGGCCGACGCCGAGGCAGTTCGCGCCCGAGGTCGGGAAGAAGTTCGGGTTCACGATCATGTGGCTCGTGCCGGCCTCGATCAGCACCTCCCAGCCGTCGCGGGAGCCCTCCGAGCGGAAGTTGATCAGGGTCAGGCCGGAGTTGACCGAGCGCCGGTTCTCGTTGCGGATCGACCGGAGGCCGACCGTGCCGCCGATGGCCTGACAGTCGAGCAGCGTCATGTTCGTCGGCGCGAGGAGGAAGCCGCCGAGGCCGGGGCTGATCGCCTCGACGTTGGTCATCGAGCCGCCGATGGAGGCCTTGCCCGAGTCCTCCACACCCCAGCCGGCGGGGGCGACGATCTTGATCTTGTTCCAGGAGTTGGCGTACGAGTACTCGTCGTCGACGCCCGAGACGAAGGTGGCGCGCTCGCGGAAGATGCCCGACTTGCCGGTCTTCTGGATCCACAGGTTGCGGAACTCGCAGTTGACCAGCGAACGCAGCGACATCCCGTGGCCGCCGGAGGGCGTGCCCGTCATCTCGAAGTCGGCGAGGACGACGCCGGTGGCCTTGTTGTTGTTGGCGGGGCCGGCCGCGTCGCCGGTCTGGCCGGAGACGGTGAAGATGTCGCGGGTCGAGCCCTCGATCTGGACGATCCTCGTCTGGCGCATGCCGGCGCCGACGATCTTCGGCCCGGCGTAGCCGTAGGGCGGCCCGTTCTCGGGCTGCACCGGGTAGCCGCGGTAGTCGACCGCGAGGCCCGTCACCCGGATCTCGCCGGCGGGCAGCGACACCTCGCCGCCCGGAGCGGTCATCGCCTTGTCGATGGCCGCCTGCACCGCGCGGGTGTTGTCGGCGCCGGCGCGGTCGTCCCAGCGGAACTCCTTGTCGAGCGGCGAGATCGGCCCCTCGGTGACGCTCAGGCGCTTCTTCTGCCCGGGAGCGTCGGCCGGGGGCGCGGCGGCGGCCGGAGTGGCGGCGCCGACGGCTCCTGCCGCGCCGGCGAGGGCGGCGGCGCCCCCGGCGAGGAAGAGGCGGCGCGAGTTGTCGGGCCTGCGCTGCGGATCGTGCTCGGGCTGCTGATCGGGCTTGTGCTGCCGATCGGGCCTCGGGGAGGCCGTGGTCTGGTTGTCTGGGTCTGCGGGATTCATCATCGTCGACGTTCCGCCCTCTCTCGCCCCGGATGGGCGTACGGCGATCCTTCGTCATCGGTAGCCTGAGGTCAAGACGTAATACCTATTACCAGGATGAAGCGGGGGTGTCCGGGTGCCGCGGATCACGCAGAAGGACATCGCGCGTCTCGCGGGAGTCAGCCAGACGACGGTGTCGTTCGTGCTCAACGACAAGGGCGAGCAGCTCGCCCGGGTCCCGGAGGCGACGCGGGCGCGGATCCTCAAGGCGATCCAGGAGACGGGGTACGTCGCCGACCCCATCGCGCGCCGCCTCAAGCAGGTCGGCACCGGCATGATCGGCGTCTACACCTACGAGAGCCTGTTCCCGCTCGACCGCGAGGACTTCTTCCATCCGTTCCTCGCCGGCATCGAGGAGGAGGCGCAGAACCGCGACATCGACCTCCTCCTGCTGACCAGCGGTCGCGTCGGCGGCCGTCGCGGCGGCCTCAGCGGCGGCACCACCCGGCTGCGCCTGGCCGACTCCTGCATCCTCCTCGGGCAGCGCATGCCCCGCGAGGAGCTCGAGTTCCTCAACGCGAGCGGCTTCTCCTTCGTCAGCATCGGCCGCCGCGACGACGCCGGCGGGCCCGTGCCCTACGTGGCCGCCGACTACGCGTCGATCGTCCGCGAGCTGATCTCCTGCGCGCGCGCCCTCGGCCACACCCGCTTCGCCTACGCCGGCCACGGCGAGGGCGTCGAGTCGTACACCGACCGCATGGCCGGCGCGCGGGCCGAGCTCGGCGACGGCTTCCTCCACCTCGTCCCGGGGCCGGAGGCGTCGCCGCGGGAGTGGATCCGCCGGATCGCCGCCGAGGGCGTCACGGTCGTCCTCGCCGAGCAGGAGGAGCAGTTCGTCCTCCTGCAGGAGGCCGCCGAGGCCGAGGGGGTGGCGGTGCCGGGCGACCTGTCGCTGGTGTCGCTCTCCGGATCGGCCGACCGCACCGGCTGGCAGGCCGGCTTCGAGCTGCCCCGGCGCGACATGGGGCGCCGCGCCGTGCAGATCCTGATCGAGGGCGACCCCGCGCGACGGGAGCAGCAGCTCCTCCGCTGCACGCTCGTCGACGGCGCCTCCCTGGCCGCGGCTCCGGCCTGACCGCTCAGTCTGAACGGCCGGGCTCAGCCCGAGTGGTGGCGCCCGATCGGCAGCACCAGCGGCGTCCGCGAGACCGGGTCCTCGATCACGCGCGACTCCATCCCGAACACCGCGCGCACCGTCTCCGGCGTCACCACCTCGGCGGGCGTGCCCGAGGCGTACAGGGCGCCGTCGCGCACGGCGACGAGGTGGTCGGCGTAGCGGGCGGCGAGGTTGAGGTCGTGCAGCACGATCACGATCGTCGTCCCGCGCGAGCGGTTGAGGTCGGTGAGCAGGTCGAGCACCTCGACCTGGTGCGACACGTCGAGGTAGGTCGTCGGCTCGTCCAGGAGGAGCACGTCGGTCCGCTGAGCGAGGGCCATCGCGATCCACACCCGCTGGCGCTGCCCGCCCGAGAGCTCGTCCACGGGGCGGTCGGCGAGCTCGAGCGTGCCGGTGTCGCGCAGCGCCTCCTCGACGATCGCGTCGTCGTCCGATCCGGAGCCGCGGCCGAACAGGCCCCGGTGCGGGTAGCGGCCCCGGGCGACCAGGTCGGAGACAGCGATCCCCTCCGGCGCGATCGGGGTCTGCGGCAGCAGCCCCACCTGCTGCGCGACCTGGCGCGTCGGGAGCCGGTGGATCGCGCGCCCGTCGAGCAGGACGCTCCCCGAGCGCGGGGTGATCAGCCGCGCCATCGCGCGCAGGAGCGTCGACTTGCCGCAGGCGTTCGCGCCGACGATCACCGTGATCCGGCCGGGCGGCACGGCGAGCGAGAGCCCGTCGACCACGACGCGCTCGTCGTAGGCGAGGGTGACCGCGTCGGCGGCGAGGGTGGGCGGGGCGTCGGTCACAGGGAGCCTCCGGAGCGGTTGCGGCGGGCGAGGAGCCAGAGCAGGAAGGGCGCGCCGAGGGCGCCGGTGACGACGCCGACCGGGAAGCGCGCGCCCGAGAACAGCGCGCCGACGACGTACTGGGCGAGCAGGTCGGCGGCGAGCACCACGACCGCGCCGACCAGGGCGGAGGGGATCAGCAGCGTGCGCGCGCTCGGCAGGATCCGCCGCGCGATCGGCCCCGAGACGAAGGCGACGAACGCGATCGGGCCGGTGGCGGCGGTCGCGACGGCCACGAGGCCGACTCCGACCGCGAGCAGTGCCAGCCGGCTGCGCCGCACGTCGAGTCCGAGCGCGGTCGCCGACTCGTCGCCGAGCTGCAGCACGCCGAGCCGGCCCGAGAGCAGCAGCGCCAGCGGCACCAGCACGAGCATCGTCAGCGCGAGCGGCGGGACGGAGGGCCAGGCGGCCGAGTTGAGGCTGCCGGTCAGCCAGCGCAGCGACTCCTGGACGTCCTCGAAGTCGGCGCGGGTCTGCACGTAGGCGATCACGCTCTGGAACATGGCCGCGACGCCGATGCCGATGAGGATCAGCCGCGCCCCGATCACTCCGCCGCCCTCGGCCAGTCCGGCGATGATCAGGGCGGTCGCGAGCCCGGCCGCGACCGCGATCACCGAGACCGCGCCGCCCGAGAGCCCGAAGAACGCGATCGCGACGACGGCCGCCGCGCTCGCCCCCGACGTGATGCCGATGATGTCGGGGCTGGCGAGGGCGTTGCGCAGCATCGTCTGGAAGATCACGCCGCCCATCCCGAAGCCCACGCCCACCAGGACGGCCGTGATGGTGCGCGGCAGCCGCAGCGTGCCCACGGTGAAGGAGGCGCCCGGCACGGTCTCGCCGAGGATCACGCGGACGACCTCCGGCACCGAGTAGACCGTGCTGCCGACCGTGAGCGAGACGGCGACGAGCACCAGAGCGAGCACCGCGAGGACCGCGCAGCCGATGACCGTGCGCCGACGGCGCAGCGTGCGGCCGGCCGCGATGCCGACCGCGGCGGGCGCCTCCGCGGTCCTCACAGCGCCCGCACCTTCGAGCGGCGCACGATCGCGATGAGCACCGGGGCGCCGATCAGCGCGGTCACGATGCCCACCTCGACGTCGCTCGGCCGGGCGACCACGCGGCCGACCACGTCGGCGACGAGCAGCAGCAGGGCGCCGAGCAGAGCGGAGGAGGGCAGCAGCCAGGCGTGCGCGGGGCCGGTGACGCGGCGGGCGAGGTGCGGGACGACCAGGCCGATGAATCCGATCGGTCCGGCGATCGCGGTCGCGGCGCCGCAGAGCAGCACGGCCGCGAGCCCCGCGACCAGGCGGATGCGCCCCACGCGCCGGCCGAGCCCGGTCGCCAGGTCGTCGCCGAGCGCGAGGGCGTCGAGCCCCCGCGCGCTGGACAGGGCCAGCACCGCGCCGACCGCGAGGAACGGGAGGACCTGCAGGATGCTCGCGGTCTCGGCGCCGCCGACTCCGCCGACCTGCCAGAAGCGGAAGCGGTTCAGCGTGGTCTCCTGCGTGAGCAGGACGGCGCTGATGAGGGAGGTGAGCGCGGCGGCGGTGGCGGCTCCGGCGAGGGCGAGCTTCAGCGGAGTGGCGCCCTCGCGGCCGAGCGACGCGACCGCGTAGACGAACGCCCCGGCGGCGGCGGCTCCGAGGAACGCGAGCCAGATGAACTGCGGCAGGCTCGTCGCGCCGACCCCGGCGATCCCGAGCACGACCGCGAGCGAGGCGCCGGAGTTGAGGCCGAGGATGCCCGGATCGGCGAGCGGGTTGCGGGTCAGGCCCTGCATCACGGCTCCGGCGAGCCCGAGCGCGGCGCCGACCAGGATCGCGAGGACCGTCCGCGGCACCCGCCCCTGCACCGCCGCGTCGACGATGGACGCCGGATCGGGCGAGGTCAGCGCCGGCCAGACCTCGCCGAGCGGGATCTCGCGGGAGCCGTACACGAGCGAGAGGACCGAGGCGACGGCCAGCGCGACGAGGGCGACCGCCAGCGCGGTCGCCCTCGTCTTCCGGGTGGGTGCGGTGCGGGTCACGACACCTTGTCGGCGGCCGCGGCGAGGCCGGCGGTGTACTCGTCGAGCACCCACGGGATGCTGAGCAGGTTCGGCGACGAGGTGGCCATGGCGGCGGAGGAGCCGTCCTCCAGCACGTAGACGGAGCCGCGCTCGACGGCCGGGATCTTGGAGAGCAGCGGGTCGGCCTGCAGCGCGGCGAGGGTCGTGTCGTCGCCGTAGACGACGAGCACGTCGGCGTCGAGCTGGTCGGCGTTCTCGGAGCTGATGGTGCCGCTGAACGCCTCCGAGTCGCCGGAGAGCTCGACGATGCTCGGGGCGACGTCGAGCCCGAGGTCCTCGACGAACTTCACGCGCGCGTCGTTCGGCGTGTAGTAGGTGAAGGTGCTCGCGTCGGTCGGGTCGTACCAGCCGTACATGAACGTGGTGCCCGCGAGCTGCGGGTAGGACGCGGTGGTCTGCGTGATGTCGCTCTCGATCTCGCCGACCTTCGCGACGGCCTCGTCCTCGAGGCCCAGCGCGGCGCCGTCGAGCTTCGCGGAGTCCTGCCAGGTCGTGCCCCAGGGCAGGCCCGGGTAGGCGACGGTGGGGGCGATCTGGCTGAGGGTGTCGTAGTCCTGCCGGGTGATGCCGGAGTAGGCCGAGAGGATCACGGTCGGGCTGAGGTTCGAGATCGCCTCGAAGGGCACGCCGTCGGTCTCGTCGAACAGGGTCGGGGTCTCGGCGCCGGAGGCGTCGAGCGCCTCCTTCGTCCACACCAGCAGGCCGTCGCCGTCCTCGTCGCCGTAGGAGGCGCGGGTGAAGCCGACCGGGGTCACGCCCAGCGCGAGCGCCACGTCCTGATTGGTCCAGCTCGTCGCGACGACGCGGTCGGCCGACTCGACGGTGGTGCTGCCGAAGGCGTGGTCGACGGTGACGGGGAAGCCCTCGCTGCTCTCGGCGGCGCTGCTCTCGGACGTGCCCTCGGAGCCGGCGTCGGCTCCTCCCGAGCAGGCGGTGAGCAGCAGCGCGGCGAGGCCGAGCGAGGCGACGGCGGTCAGGCGGAGGGGGGTGCGAGTGGCGGGCACGGCGATCCTTCGAAGGGGGTGGTGTGGGTTGCGAAGGTTAACCTAACCTAACCGCCTGGACGGGGCCAGTGGCCGGTGGGATCAGCGGCGGTGGGACGCGACCAGGCGGCGCAGGTGCTCGCGGGGAGCGTCGACGATCCGGACGGGGTCGTCGAGCACGAGCGTCGTGCGCTCGGATCCGTACTCGGGCCAGCCGGCGTCGCCCGTCGCCGCGAAGGCGGCCCAGCGCGACGAGACCTCGTCGCTGAGGCGCTGCGGGGCGGGCCCGATCGTGCCACGGGCGTCGTCGAGGCTGCGGAAGAGGAAGGGCAGCTCGAGGGAGTGGGTCGCGCCGCGGGAGTCGTCGGCGCGCCAGGCGAACAGGGCGGCGCGCGTCGATCCGGTCGCTGCGGCCCGGGCGTCGAGCAGCCGCAGACTCGGCTGCCGGTAGATCTCGTCGGCGAGGCACGCCTCCAGGGCCTCGGCGTCCGAGGGGGTGCGGCCCAGGTCGGCCGCCAGAGCCTCTCGATAGGCCCCCGCGTCCCCTCCCGGAAGCAGGTCGGCGACGTGCCGGTCGAGCTGTGCGCGCAGCTCGACGGAGTCGGGAGCCCGGAGGTCGACGGAGCCCGAGCCCTCGTTGACGTTCGTCGTCACGACGAGATCCACTCCGCTCGAGGCTCCCGCCGCGACGGCGGACACCGGGTCGCGGGTCAGCAGGCGGCCGTCGAGGCCCGCCCGGAACACGGCGACGGTGTTCGGACCCGCGGCCGAGCGGCGGGCGAGCAGGCGGTCCTGCGCCTCGATCAGGCGCGTCCAGGGCAGGTCCAGGAGCCGCTCCGGCGGCGCGCCGAGCAGGTCGAGCAGCTCCGCCGTCGCCTCCTCGCCGTACTCGCGGGACCCGACGCGCTCGGGGTTCGCGCTCTGCAGCACCGCTCGCGCGAAGAGGCCCTCGGCGCGGGGCGCTGCGAGCAGCATCGCGGCCGACGTCGCGCCGGCGGACTGGCCGGCCAGCGTGATCCGACCGGGGTCTCCTCCGAACGCCGCGATCTCGTCGCGGACCCACTCGAGCGCGGCGACGGTGTCGTGCAGGCCCGCGTTCGCGGAGTCGCGGTACTCGTGGCCGAGGAGGTGGTCCACGGTGAGGAATCCGAGCGCGCCGAGCCGGTGGCCGAGCGCCACGACGACGGTGCCGGTCCGGGCGGCGAGCCGTGCTCCGTCGCAGAAGGGCTCGGAGGGGGAGCCGGCGACGTGCAGCCCTCCGTGGATCCAGACGATCACCGGGCAGGCCTCGGCTGCCTCCGGCGTCCAGACGTTCACGGTCAGGCAGCCGGTCTCGCTTCCACCCGACGTCTGCGGAGCGCGCGGTCCGGGCTCCAGCGCCTCGCGCCGTCCGCTCCAGGCCTCGAGCGGCGGAGCCGGGAGGAAGCGCCGGGGGTCGCCCGCGTAGGGCACCCCGAGGAACGCGTGCGCCGCTCCGTCCGGCGTCTCGACGGTCCGCCCGAGCAGCCGGCCGGCGGAGACGACGGCCTCAGCCATCGCGCCCTCCGGGCTGCAGGAGCACCGGCCCGTGCCCGGGCGAGAGGGTGCTCTGCAGCACGAGGGAGGACGCTCCGACGGCGGCCGCGTCGCGCGGGTTGCTCGAGAGCTCGACCTCGATCGGGTGGGCCCGGCGGGCGAAGCGGCGCTCGTCGAGGCGGGCGCGGATCGCGCGGGTGTGGATCGATCCGGCGATGGCGACTCCGGGGCCGGTGAGGACCAGCTCGTCGAGGTCGAACAGGTTGGCCAGGATCAGAGCGCCGTCGGCCAGGTGCCCGGCCGCGCGCTCGATCAGGGCGAGGGCCGCCGGATGGCCGTTGATCGCCGCCAGGCTGAGCACGTCGAAGTCGCGGGCGTGCTCCTCGGCGCGGAAGGCGAGGTCGAGGCCGGCGAACGCGGCGCGGTCGGAGCGCGCCTCCTCCACGACCACCGTCGGCGAGGCGTACCGCTCGAGGCAGCCGACGTTGCCGCAGAAGCACTCGCGCCCGCCCGGCACGATCGTGACGTGGCCGATCTCGACCGCGTTCGAGCTCGCCCCGCGCAGCAGTGCGCCGTCGAGGACGACGCCGGCCCCGATGCCGGTGCCGACGTAGATGCTCCCGAAGGTGCGGTGCCGCGAGACGCCGCGGCTCCAGAACTCGCCGATCGCGGCGGCGGCGGCGTCGTTGTCGAGCAGGATCGGCGCGCCCAGACCGGCGCCGAGCTCCTGGCGGAGCGGGTGGTCGCGCCAGTGGTGCAGCGTCGGCGGGCCGAGGACGCGGCCCGCGGCCTGGTCGATCGGGCCGGGAGCGACGACCGCCACGCCCGCGATCGAGCCGCGGTCGATCCCGGTCCCGCGGATGAAGTCGTCGTAGGCCCGGACCAGGCGCGCGGTGACCTCCTCCGGGGAGGCGAGCGCGGCGCCGTCGATCTGCTGGCGTGCGATCACGCCTCCGCCCGTGTCGGTCGCGACCAGGGTGATCGACTCGAAGCCGAGCTGCAGGCCGATGGCGATCCTCGCCCGCGCGTTGATCTCGAGCAGCTGCCGCGGCTTGCCCCCGGTCGAGGTCGAGCCGGTCTGGCGGACGATGCCGTCGGTGAGGAGCTTGCGCACGATCATCGAGATGGCGGGCTGGGTGAGGCCGGTCGCGGCGGTCAGCTCGACGCGGCTGATCGGCCCGGAGGAGCGGATCAGGTCCACGACGAGGGCGCGGCTCCCGGGGGCCGCGGGTGTCGATTCGCGCCGTGCCATGCCGTCACCTCCCGTTCCGCTCGTCAGCGTACGGGACGGCTCCGCCGCCGATCGGCCCCCTACTCTGGACGGGCGACGAAGGGCGGTGGCGATGACGCGGACGAGACCGATCGGCCTGGCCCTGGTGCGGGCGACCGAGATCATGGGCGCGGAGCCGTACTTCCACGAGTTCATCGCCGGTGTCGAGCGGGCGGTCCGCCCTTCGGGCTACTCGGTGCTCCTCAACGTCCTGCCCGACGCCGACGCCGAGCTCGCGACCTATCGGCGGTGGAGCGAGGACGGCGAGGTGAGCGGCGTGATCCTGGTCGACCTCGAGGACGGGGATCCGCGGCCGGAGTTCGTGCGCGGCCTCGGCCTCCCCGCCGTCGTGATCGGCCCGCCGAGCGCCGCCGTCGGCTTCCGCGCGGTGTGGACGGACGACGACAACGCGATGCGCGCGGCCGTCGACTTCCTCGCAGGTCAGGGCCACTCCCGGCTCGGCCACGTCGCCGGACCCGCGGAGCTGCTGCACACGCGCATCCGCGAGGAGACGTTCGCGCAGGAGTGCGCGCGGCACGGAGTGTCCGGACCGACGGCCGGGGGCGACTACTCGCGGGCCTCCGGGGCCCGAGCTCTGGCGGCCCTGCTCGACGGCGACGAGCGGCCGACGGCGGTCGTCTTCGACAGCGACCTGATGGCGCTCGGCGGACTCGACGAGGCCCGCGATCGCGGTGTCGTAGTCCCGGGCGAGCTCTCGCTCCTCGCCTGGGACGACTCCGCGCAGTGCCAGCTCAGCGAGCCCCCGCTCTCGGCGGTCTCGCACGACGTGCAGGTCATCGGGATGCTCGCCGGCCGGGAGCTCCTGGCCGGCATCGCGGGTGGCGAGAGCCGCGCGATCAGCAGCCCTGCCGTCGTGATCGTCCCGCGCGGATCCACGGGCGCGCCGGCGGCCTGAGCATCTCCGACCGTCGGTCGACGGCCGTCGCCACGCCCCGCGTGCTCGCACTGACGTCTCCATTCGTTACATAAATTATTTACTTTTGATATTGACCTCGACGGGGAGGACAGGGGAGTCTGTCCGAGGACCGGCCGACGAGGGCGGGGCGACGAGCCCCGCTCCCGAGAGCGGAACGACGCGAGCCGGTCCTCCACCCCGGTCGAAGGAGCCCTGGAACACACATGACCCGTGCCGCAGCACCGCCCGCCCCGAGGCGCTCCCGCCTCCGCTCGGCCCTCGCCGGCGGAGCGATCGCCGCCGTCGTCGCCTCGACCCTCGTCGCGACCGCGTCCTCCGCCCAGGCCGCCCAGGCCGCGCCGGCCGACTGGACCAGCGCCAACACCGCGTTCGTCCAGCGCGACGGCAGCGCCCTCACCCTCGACGGCGAGCGCTTCCGTGCCAGCGGGACGAACATCTACTGGCTCGGCCTCGACGAGAACGTCGGCGGGATCGACTACCCGACCTACTTCCGCATCAAGGACGCCCTCGACACGGCGGCCGGGCTCGGGGTCACCGTCGTGCGCTCGCACATGATGACGTCGACCAGCCAGGACGACGCCGACCCGCTCGCGCTGATGCCGCGGCTCGGCGAGTACAACGAGGAGGCGTTCCGCACCATCGACTTCGCGGTCGCCTACGCGGGCACTCTCGGCATCCGCCTGGTGCTGCCGCTCACCGACCAGTGGGAGTACTACCACGGCGGTCACCGCGACTTCACGACTCCGCTCGGCCTCGAGTCGGACGACTTCTACACCGACCCGGCCGCGATCGCGGCATACCAGGACTACGTCGACCACGTGCTCGACCACACGAACACGATCACCGGAACGCGCTTCGTCGACGACCCGACGATCATGGCGTGGGAGCTGGGCAACGAGCTCGAGGGCATGACCCGCGAGTGGATCGACGCCCAGGTCGCGCACCTGAAGGAGAAGGCCCCGGAGCAGCTCGTCGCCGCCGGCCGCCGCTTCGACATCGATCCCGACACCCTCGCGTCGCCGGACCTCGACATCGTCGACGTCCACTACTACCCGCCGACCGCCGAGCGGGTCTCGGCCGACGCGCGAACCGTCGCGGACGCGGGCAAGGTCTACATCGCGGGGGAGTACGCCTCGACGGCCGCCTCCGCCACGCTGCTCGACGCGGCCGCGGCCGACCGGAACGTCTCGGGCATGTTCTTCTGGTCGCTGTTCGGGAACAACGACCGCGGGGGCTTCGTCCCGCACGACGACGGCTTCACCCTCCACTACCCGGGCGATTCGGCGCGGGAGCGGGAGAGCGTGGACGCGGTCGAGCGCTACAGCGCGGCCGTCGGCAGCACGACCGGCCGGCACGAGCTCGGCGCCCCGCTCGTCACGGCCCTCGACCAGGTGTACGGCATCACCACCGTCTCGTGGCGCGGGACCGCGGGAGCGCAGGGCTATCTCGTGCAGCGCTCGGTCGACGGCGGTGCCTGGAGCGACGTGACCGACGGCGCCGTCTCCGCCTCCGCCTCCCCGGTCACCGACTACGACTCGCCCGACGGAGCGCGCTACCGCGTGGTCGCGGTCGGCGAGGGCGATCGCCCCGGCCCCGCCTCCGACCCCGTGGCCGCGCCCGAGGCCGGCACGGTGCTCGTCGATCCGCTGCAGACCTGGACCCTCAGCTCGGCACACGAGAACGCGCGGCTCGAGCCGACGCCGGCCGGCGGAGTCGTTGCCGCGACGGGCGCTGCGAGCATCACCTGGCAGCGTGACGGCGTGACCGCCGCCGAGTTCCTCCTCTCGGACCCCTCGGCCGCGACCGTCTCGACGAGCACCGACGGGACGACCTGGACTCCGGCCGCGACCACGGTCGACGGCGGCGCCCTCCGAGCGGACGGCCTCGACGGCGACGCCGTCCGCCTCTCCTGGAGCGGCAGCGCCACCCTCGAGCGCGCCACCGTCACGAGCGCGGCGGAGGCGGTGGCCCTCGCCGACCCGCTCGACGACTTCTCGAAGGTGTCGGCCCGCACGGGCAGCCTCGCGATCGACTCCGGCTCGCCCGCGCAGTTCGGCGGAGACGTCTCCCGCGTGAAGCGCGAGAGCACCGATCCGGCGAGCCTCACCTGGAGCTTCGACGACATCAGCGGCGCCGACGTGACGGCCTGGTACTGGCCCGACCAGCCGGTCGCCCCGCTCACCGTGGAGGGCTCGGCCGACGGTGCGAAGTGGGCGCCGATCGCGGTCGACACCCGCGGCGGCACCGGGAACTGGAAGCAGTACACGCTGTCGGTGCGCGGCCTCTCCGGCGTGAACCAGCTGCGCGTCTCGTGGCCGCAGGGCCCGGGCGAGGCGTGGACGCCGCAGATCGGCTCCGTGAACCTCTTCTCGCCGAACGCCGCTCCGCTCGGCGCCCCGGCCGCCCCCGCGCTCGTCGCGCCGGCCGCCGGCGCCGACGGGATCACCGCGACCCCCGCGTTCTCGTGGGAGCCCGCCGCCGACGCCGCGTTCTACCGCTTCACTCTCTCGGCATCGGAGGACCTCTCCGACCCGATCGTGGAGACGACCGGGCTCACCGCGACCACCGTCCGCCCGGACGTCGACCTCGCCCCCGAGACGCGCTACTCCTGGCGGGTGACCGCCGTGAACGGCGTCGGCTCCGCCGTGTCCGAGGTCCGCTCGTTCGAGACCTCGGCCGTGCCGACGGAGCCCGTCGTGGTCGACGACTTCGAGGGCTACGCCGACGACGCGGCGGTCCGCGAGGCCTACGTCCGGAACAGCGGGGGCGGCACCATCGCGCCGACGCTGGTGCCCTCCGGCGCCGGCAGCGCCGCGCGCTTCGACTACGACACGGGTACGGCCGGCTACGCGGGCGTCGTGAAGACGTTCGATGCTCCGCAGAACTGGTGGGGCTACTCCGGGCTGACCCTCGACGTGGACGCCGCGGCCCCGTTCTCGGTGCAGTTCGTCGCGAACGGCGCCTACTGGGAGGCCTCCGTCACCCCGGCGACGGAGGGGCCGACCGTCGTCCCCTTCTCAGCCTTCGCTCCGCCGTCGTGGGCCCCGGAGGCCGATCTCGACCTGACCTCGGTGACCCAGTACGCCCTCTACGTGAACGGATCGGGGACCGGAGTCCTCACCGTCGACGACGTGGCGACGGTGGTCGCCGCCGGGCCCGCCCCGACGCCGACGCCGACCGCTCCGCCCACGACGACGCCGACCATCCCGCCGACGACGACGCCCACCGCACCGCCGACGACGCCCACCGCACCGCCGACGACTCCCACCGCGCCGCCGACGGCCGGACCCTCGCCCCACCCCCACGTGCCGTCGTGGCTGGAGTCGCTGGTGCGCCAGTACCTCCCGACGATCCGGCACTGGTGGCAGGCCCGTCACTGACCTCCGTCCCGCACCCACTGCACTCACCGTCGCACCGCGACGCCCTACCGAGGAGAACACCCGTGCAACGACCCACCAGAAACCGCAGGACCACGCTGACCGGCATCGTCGCCGTCGCCGTCACGTCCTCCCTCGCGCTCGCCGGCTGCTCCGGCGGATCGGCGGGGAACGACTCCGGCGAGCCGGCCGGCGAGATCACTGTGCTGACCAACCGCACCGACCTGGTCGACACGACCTTCGCCGACTACGCGACGACGTTCGAGGGGAAGTACCCCGGGACGACCGTGAAGTTCGAGGCCCTGACCGACTACGAGGGCGACACCAAGATCCGCCTGAACTCGAAGGACTACGGCGACGTGCTGCTCATCCCGAGCTCCAACGTCACCAAGGACGACTACTCCGACTACTTCGAGCCGCTGGGCTCGACGGAGGAGCTGTCGAAGACCTACCGCTTCACCAACGAGGGCTCGTTCGACGGCACCGCCTACGGAGTCTCGACCTTCGGCTCGGCCATGGGCTACGTGTTCAACCGCGACGTCTGGACCGCGGCGGGCATCACCGACCCGCCCGCCACGGAGGAGGAGTACCTCGCCGACCTCGAGAAGATCAAGGCCGACGGCGTCGTCCCCTATTACACGAACTACAAGGACGGGTGGCCCCTCGCGACGATCGAGGGCAACCTCGGCACGGTGCAGGGGGCGGACGTCCGCACCGAGATGATCGCGGACGACGCGCCCTGGACCGAGGGCAACGACCAGTACAACATCGACGGCCTGCTCTACGACACGGTCGCGCAGGGCCTCAGCGAGGCGGACCCGACCACCACGAACTGGGAGGAGTCGAAGGACCTCCTCGCGAGCGGGGAGATCGGCTCGATGGTGCTCGGCTCCTGGGCCGTCTCGCAGATGCAGGACGCGGCCGAGAAGGCCGGGAAGTCCCGCGACGTCATCGGCTTCTGGCCGATGCCGTGGGCGCAGGACGGGACCTTCACCTCGGTGACCGCCTCGGACAAGTTCCTCGCGATCAACAAGAACTCGGACAACAAGGCCACCGCCCGCGCGTGGATCGACTGGTTCACGAACGAGTCCGGCTACGCCGAGAGCCAGGGCGCGATCAGCCCCGTGATCAGCGACCCCGCTCCCGACACCCTCGCGGACTTCGACGCGCTCGGCGTGCAGTACCTCGAGCTCGCCCCGGACCCGGTCGGCAAGGAGGCGGTCATCAACGACATCGCCAACGAGGCCGAGATCGACCTGTTCGGCAACGCCTACCGCCAGGAGCTGATCGACGCCGCGCGCGGTGCGGGCGCCGGCGACAAGGAGTCGCTGTTCGCCGACCTCAACTCGCGCTGGGCCGCGGCCCGCGCCGACGTCGCCGAGTAGTCCCCGCGGGCGGCCGCCTCCCGCGGCCGCCCGCCCCCTCCCTCCGGAGCTCCACAGCTCCTGCACCCCCGAACGACGGAAGGATCGACCATGGCGATCACCGACGCTCCGCCCATCGAGGTCGGAGCGAGCAAGCGGATCCGGCCCCGCCGCCGGCAGCGCCTCACCGGCAGGCGCATCACCCCCTGGCTCTTCCTGGCGGTCCCGCTGGCGTTCCTGGTCGTGCTGACGTACATCCCGGTCGCGAACATGTTCTGGTACAGCGTCACCGACTGGGACGGCCTGGACCCCGACAAGACCTTCGTCGGCCTCGAGAACTACGTCGAGATCTTCACCCGGCCCGAGATCTTCCGGGTCTTCTTCGTCAGCCTGTTCTACCTCGCCGGCGCGATCGCGCAGCTCGGCCTCGCCCTCTTCTTCGCGACGCTGCTGAGCTTCCGCACCCGGTTCCGCAACTTCTTCAAGGGCGTCATCTTCTTCCCCTACCTGATCAACGGCGTCGCCATCGGGCTGATGTTCCTCTACTTCTTCCGCCCGGACGGAACGCTCGACGCGGTGCTCGGCGTCTTCGGCGTGCAGAACACCCCGCAGTGGCTCGGCGACCCCTCCGTCGTCAACGTGTCCCTCGCGGCCACCTCGGTCTGGCGCTACATGGGGCTGAACTTCGTGCTGTTCCTCGGTGCGATCCAGTCGGTCCCGGAGGAGCAGTACGAGGCGGCGGATCTCGACGGCGCGAGCGCGTTCGACAAGTTCCGCTACATCATCGTGCCGAGCATCCGGCGCATCCTCGGGCTGTCCTTCATCCTCGCGATCGCCGGGGCGCTCTCGGCCTTCGAGATGCCCTACATCATGACCGGCGGCGCGAACGGGTCCGAGACCTTCGTGATCCAGACCGTCGACACCGCCTTCCGCTACTCCAAGGTCGGCCTCGCGTCGGCGATGGCCGTGGTGCTGCTGGCGATCGTGCTGATCATCACGGCCGTGCAGCGGCGCGTGTTCCCCGACGAGAAGGCGAGCCAGGAATGACCAGCACCCAGCAGCGCCCCCCGGCGGTCACCGGTCTCCCGGTGACGCGGCAGGCGGCCGTGAAGGAGCGGCGCACCCGCCGGTCGGCGGGATCCGTCCTCGGCTCGATCGGGAAGTACGGCTCGCTGATCGTGGCCTGCCTCTTCGCTCTCGTGCCGATCGTCACGATCGTGATGCTCGCGTTCAAGACCTCGGCGGAGTACCGGGGCACCGGACCGCTCACGCCGCCCTCGAACTGGTTCAACCTCGAGAACTTCGCCATCGCCTTCACGCAGGGCGGGATGGTCACCGGGTTCCTCAACACCGGGATCATCCTCGTCGTCTCGATCGTGGGCACCGTGCTGATCGGCACGATGGCCGCCTACGCGATCGACCGGTTCCGCTTCCGCGGGCGGAGCCTGGTGACCGGGCTCTTCCTGCTCGCGACGCTGGTCCCCTCCGTCACCACGCAGGTGGCGACGTTCCAGGTGATCAACGCCCTCGACCTCTTCAACACCCGATGGTCGGCGATCCTGCTGTTCACGGGCACCGACATCGTCGCGATCTACATCTTCCTGCAGTTCATGCAGTCGATCCCGGTCTCGCTGGACGAGGCCGCGATGCTCGACGGAGCGAGCCGCTTCACCGTGTACTGGCGGATCGTGCTCCCGCTGCTGAAGCCCGCGATCGCGACCGTCGTGATCATCAAGGGCATCGCGGTCTACAACGAGTTCTACATCCCCTTCCTCTACATGCCCTCCCGCGACCTCGGCGTGATCTCGACCTCCCTCTTCCGCTTCATGGGCCCGTTCGGGGCCCAGTGGGAGGTCATCGCGGCGGGCACGATCCTGGTGATCGTGCCGACCCTCGTCGCCTTCCTCTTCCTCCAGCGCTTCATCTACAACGGACTGACCTCAGGAGCCACGAAGTGACCCACACCATCGACACCGACAGCCGGGCGACCACCGCGGCCACCCGCCGCCTGCACGAGGGCTGGAGCGTCCGCGCGACCCGCGGGCCCGTCCCCGCCGAGCTCGTCGCCGCCGTCGTCCCCGCGGTCGTGCCCGGCCTGGTGCACACCGACCTGCTCGCCGCGGGTCTGATCCCCGACCCGTATCTCGACCAGAACGAGAAGAAGGTCACCTGGATCGGCGAGACGGACTGGGAGTACTCCTCCTCGTTCGACTGGGCCCCCGACGGCCGCGACGTGCACGAGCTCGTCTTCGAGGGCCTGGACACGGTGGCCGTCGTCACGCTGAACGGGCACGAGATCGCCCGCACCCGCAACCAGCACCGCACCTACCGGATCCGCGTCGACGAGGCTCTGCAGGACGGGGCGAACGAGCTGGTCGTCGCCTTCGCCTCGCCCGTCGCCGAGGCCGACCGAGCGAGCCTCGAGATCGGCTACCGGCCGCACACCTACTCCCACCCCTTCAACGCCCTGCGGAAGGCCGCCTGCAACTTCGGCTGGGACTGGGGGCTGGACGCCGCCTCCGCCGGCATCTGGAAGCCGGTGACCCTCCATGCCTGGAGCGGTGCGCGCCTCGCCTCGGTGCGCCCCGTGGTCACGGTCGACGGGACGACCGGCCGCGTCGAGCTGCACGTGGGGCTCGACCGGGCCTCGGACGCCGAGGTGGAGGTGCGCGCCTCCGTCGCCGGCGCGGAGGCCGTGGCGAGCGTCCCCGGTGGCGAGCGCACCGCGGTCCTCCACCTCGAGGCGGCCGAGGTGGCCCTGTGGTGGCCGCGGGGCTTCGGCGGGCAGCCGCTCCACGACCTCGAGGTCGCGCTCCTGCAGGGCGGAGCCGTCATCGACGAGCGCTCCCAGCGGATCGGCTTCCGGACCCTGGAGGTGCAGCTCGACCGCGACGACGAGGGCACCTCGTTCCGCTTCGTCGTCAACGGCGAGCCCGTCTGGATCCGCGGAGCCAACTGGATCCCGGACGACGCCTTCATCACCCGGGTCGACCGCGAGCGCCTCGCCCGCAGGATGGACCAGGCCGAGTCCGCGAACCTCAACCTCCTCCGCATCTGGGGCGGCGGCTACTTCGAGTCCGACGACTTCTACGACCTCTGCGACGAGCGCGGCATCCTCGTCTGGCAGGACTTCCTCTTCGCCTGCGCGGCCTACGCGGAGGAGGAGCCGCTCCGCAGCGAGGTCGAGGCGGAGGTCCGCGACAACGTCACGCGGATCATGCCGCACCCGAGCCTCGCGCTCTGGAACGGCAACAACGAGAACATCTGGGGCTTCGAGGAGTGGGGCTGGGAGAAGCGCCTCCAGGGCCGCACCTGGGGCCTGGGCTACTACCTCGATCTGCTCCCGCGCCTGGTCGCCGAGCTCGACCCGGCGCGCTCGTACACGCCCGGGAGCCCCTGGTCGGGCGACCCGCAGATCTTCGCGAACGACCTCGACCACGGCTCCGTGCACCTCTGGGAGCTGTGGAACCGCGTCGACTACCCCGCCTACCGGGACGCCCACGCGCGATTCGTCGCCGAGTTCGGCTGGCAGGGGCCGGCGTCGTGGTCGACCATCCAGCGCTCGATCTCGGACTCGCCGCTGACTCCCGAGTCGCCCGGGATGATCCACCACCAGAAGGCGACCGACGGCAACGACAAGCTGACCGACGGTCTCGTCGCTCACCTCCCGCTGCCCGACGACACGGAGGACTGGCACTGGGCGATGTCGCTCAACCAGGCGCTCGCGGTGACGCTCGCGATCGAGCACCAGCGCTCCGAGAGCCCGCGCTGCATGGGCTCGATCGTCTGGCAGCTCAACGACTGCTGGCCGGTCACCTCGTGGGCCGCGGTGGACGGCGACGGCACCGCCAAGCCGCTCCTCTACGCGCTCAAGCACGTCTTCGAGGACCGTCTGCTCACCGTGCAGCCGCGCGGGGAGGGGCTCGCCGTGGTCGCCGTGGGCGACTCCCCCGAGGAGTGGGCCGGCGAGTGCGTCGTGCGCCGCCTGGCGTTCGACGGGACGGTGCTGGCGGAGGAGCGGCAGGAGCTCGCGGTCGGGGCGCGCTCGGTGCGCACCCTGCCGATCGGGTCCGGCGTGGCGACGCCCGAGGACGCCGCCGCCGAGCTGCTCGTCGTCGACTTCGCCGGGACGCGCGCGTTCTGGTTCTTCGCCGAGTACCGCGACTCCGCCCTGGAGGCCGCGCGCCTGCGCACGAGCGCCGCCCCCGTCGAGGGCGGAGTGCAGGTGACCGTCACCGCCGAGAACCTCGTGCGCGACGTCACCCTCCTGGTCGACAAGGTGGACCCGTCCGCCGTCGTCGACGACCAGCTGGTCACGCTGCTGCCGGGCGAGAGCATCGTCTTCACGGTGCGCGGCTCCGGTCTCGACACCGAGGCGCTGGTGTCGCCGAGCGTGCTGCGCACGGCCAACCAGCTCGTCGCCGACTGGGCCTGATCCGCGGTGAGCACGCAGCCCGCCCTGGCCGTCGACGTCGGCGGCACGAAGATCGAGACCGCCCTCGTCGACGCCGGGGGCGGGCTCGTGCCCGGCACGCGGCACCGGCGCGCGACCGGCCCCGCCCTGACTCCTGAGGAGTTCGAGCGGGCGCTCGCGGAGTGCGTCGCCGCCTCGACGGCCGGGGCGGACGTCGTCGGCGTCGGCGCCGGATCCGCGGGGCCGATCGACCTCGACGGCGGCCGGATCCGACCGAAGAACCTCCCGCTGCTCCACGGCGTCCCGCTCCGGGAAGCGCTCGAGCGGCTCGTGCCCGGTCGGCCGGTCGAGCTGCGCCTCGACGGGACCTGCATCGCCCTCGCCGAGCACTGGTACGGGGCCAACCGGGGCGCCGTCTCCTCGGTGAGCCTCGTCGTGTCGACCGGGATCGGCGGCGGGATCGTCCTCGACGGCCGGGTGCTGGCGGGCCGCTCCGGCAACGCCGGCCACCTGGGCCAGGTGCACGTCGCCGACGCCGACCCCGAGGAGGGGAGCGACGGGACGCTCGAGAGCATCGCCTCCGGACCGAGCACCGTCGCCTGGGCCCGGCGACGGGGCTTCGCCGGGAGCACCGGGGAGGAGCTCGGGCGCGCGGCCGCGGACGGCGACGCCGTGGCCCTGTCCGCGGTCCGCCGCTCCGCCGAGGCCGTCGGCACGGCGATCGCGGGCGCGGCGACCCTGCTCGACGTGCACGACTTCGCCGTCGGCGGCGGTTTCGCGGGCGTGACCCGCGACTACCTCCACCTCGTGCAGGCGAGCGCCCGGGAGCACGCTGTCCTGGACTACGCCCGCGGTCTCGACGTCCGCCCGTCCGGGCTCGGCGGGGAGGGGCCTCTGATCGGCGCGGCCGCCCTGATCCTCCGATCGACGGCGGCGGCGCGCGAGCCCGCCCTCGTGCCGTGAGCGGCATCTCCTCCGAGCATCCGCTCCGCTCGGCCCTGCGCCCGTCGCGGCACCGGGTCGTCGGGGCGGCGCTCGCCTACGTCGTCAAGGACAGCCCGCTGTGGATCCTGCCGCTCGTCACCGCCGCCGTGGTCGACGCCCTCGTCGACGGCCGGTCGCCATCGGCGCTCGTCGTGCCGGCCGCGGCCGCCGCGGCGACGATCCTCGCGAACATCGGGGCGAACGCGGTCTACGTGCGGCTCTCCTCGTCCGCCGTCCGCGCGCTGGGCCTGCGGCTGCGGGAGGCGCTCGCCGAGCGGCTGCAGAGCCTCTCGCTCGACTACCACTCGCGAGGCAGCGCCTCCATCGCCCAGACGAAGGTGGTGCGCGACGTCGAGAACCTCGAGCTGATGCTGCAGCAGGCCTTCGGGCCGGTGCTGACAGCGCTGGTGGTGCTCGTCGGAGCCGGAGTGGCGACGGGCACGAGGGTGCCGCAGTTCCTGCTGGTGTTCGCGCTGACCGTCCCGCTCGCGGCCGCACTCGTGCTCTGGCTCCGTCGGCGGACAGCGGCCGGCAACGAGGCGTTCCGGCGCCACGTCGAGACGATGTCCGGCACCGTCGGCGAGATGTCCGCGCTCCTCGAGGTCACCCGCGCCCACGGCCTCGAGAAGGTCTCGGTCCAGCGGGTGGTGGAGGCCGCCCGCCGCGTCGAGCGGGCGGGCGTCGCCCTCGACCGCCTGAACGGGCGCTTCGGGGCGCTGTCGTGGAGCAGCTACCAGCTCATCACGCTCGGCTCGCTCTTCGGCGCAGCCGTCATCGCGATGACGGGCGTCCTGCCGGTGACGGTCGGCGAGGTCGTGCTGCTGAGCTCCTACTTCGCGCTGCTCACCGGGACGATCACGGCGGCGTTCCAGACTGCTCCGCTGGTCACCCGCGGCCTCGAGTCGCGCCGCTCGATCGCCGAGGTCCTGGCGGACCCCGACGTGGAGCACAACGAGGGCGAGCCGGTCGTCGACGCCCTCGCCGGAGGAGTCGAGCTCGACCGGGTGAGTGTCGACTACGGCGACCGGCGCGTGCTGCACGACGTGTCGCTCCGGATCGCCCCGGGGGAGACCGTGGCCTTCGTCGGCCCCTCCGGCTCGGGGAAGTCGACGCTGACCCGGGTGGTCCTCGGATTCGTCCGCCCCTCGCAGGGCCGCGTGCTGCTCGACGGCCGTGACATCGCCGCCCTCGACATGCGCACGGCCCGCCGCTTCGTCTCGGTCGTGCCGCAGGAGTCGGTGCTCTTCCGCGGCAGCATCCGCGACAACGTGCTCTACGGGACAGCGGACGCCGACGACCACCGGCTCGAGGCGGCGCTGCGGGCGGCGAACGCGGAGTTCGTCCTCGAGCTGCCCGACGGCTGGGACACGGTCGTGGGGGAGCGGGGCGCCCTGCTGTCGGGAGGCCAGCGCCAGCGCCTCGCGATCGCGCGGGCCCTGATCCGCGACCCCCGTCTGCTCGTGCTCGACGAGGCGACCGCCGCACTCGATCCGCGCACCGAGCGCGAGGTCCGGCTCGCCCTCGACCGGTTGCGCGAGGGGCGCACGACGCTGATCGTCGCCCACCGCCTGAGCACCGTCCGCACGGCCGACCGGATCGTGGTGCTCAGCGAGGGGCGCGTCGTGGAGCAGGGGACGCACGATGAGCTGCTCGCGACGGGCGGCGCGTACGCCGCGCTGCACGCGACGGCCTGAGCGGGCCGCGGCCGCGTCCATCCGTCGTCCGCGGCCCGTGCCCGCCGCCGGGACGGGCCGCTGCTGACGGATCGATCGCGGGTGCGGCCCAGCGGGAGCATCGTTAGCGTGGAGGTCCGCGCCGATCGCCGGCGCCGAGGGGAGCCCCATGGATCAGACCGTCGAGATCGACGCCCGGGCGGAGGCCCTGCGCGCCGACCCCGAGAGCTTCGCCGCGATGGACGCGCTCTGGCGCAGCGTCTACGCCCTGCCGGTGTGGTGCTTCATCGCGCGGGGGCCGGACGACGCGCCCACCCCCTTCGTCGGCGGCCTGGAGTCGGGGCCGATGGTCTTCGCCTTCACCACGGGGGAGCGCGCCCGCGCCGGGGCGCTGCACGCCGGCCTCTCCGACGAGGACGCGTCGCGCGTGCTGAAGGTGCCGATGCCGGCCGCGCTCGAGTGGATCGCGGCGATGGGGTCCTCCGGAGTCGCGGGAGTGGTCTTCGACCTGCCCCGCTTCGGGTACTTCGCGCCCCTCCAGAACCTGCTGCCGATGCGCGACTTCATGGCGGCGAACCCGCCGGCCTGAGCCCCGCCCCGTCGAGACCAGCGGATCCGCCGATACCAGCTGATCCGCCGGTTGTCGTCGCCCCGAACTGGTCACTGGACGACACCCGAGGATGGTGGGCCGGAGGCGCGCCCGTCCTCCGAGGACGAGGCCGGGAGACGCCGATGGGGAAGCTGCACTACGACGGATCGGTCGAGATCGACGTCGAGGACCGGGTGCTCGCCCACCTGCAGATCGTCCTCACCGCGAAGCTGCGCCGGGGGGAGTCGTGCCTGCTCACCTGGCGCGACGAGAACGGGATGAGCGACGGCCGCAGCGCGATCTGGCTGCACCCCTCGCACACGCTCCGCTACACCTACGCCGGCGGCCGCATGCCCCGCATCAACCCCGCCTGGATCTCGGCGCTCACCGATCTCGCGAACTCCGCCGGCGGCCTCCGCTTCGTCCCCGAGCCGCCGGAGCCCGTGCGTCCCCCCGGTGGGAGCGCTCGCCGGTGACCGGCGTCCGGCCCCGTTCCCGGCCTCGGGCTCAGCAGCCGGAGTCGGCGGCGTCCGCGTCGAGCGCCGCCGCGGTGCCGAGCGCGATCAGCGACTGATCCGTCGCGACCGCGACCCTCGGGAAGCCCAGCGCTCGCAGCAGCCCGGCGCGCTCGCGGTCGCCGGCGTAGGCCCCGGCACCCTTGCCCGCGCGCCGGGCCGCCGCGGCGATCCTCGGCAGCGGGTCGTCCGGACCGTCGGCGGCGAGCAGGTCGGACAGGTCCCGTCCGAGGCCGATCGCGAGGTCGAACGGGCCGACGAAGACTCCGCTCACGCCCGGCACCGCGAGGATCCGATCGACGGCGTCGAGGCCGGCCTGCGTCTCGATCATGACCCAGAGCGCGGTGCGCGCCTCGGCGGCCGACGGGGGAGTGGCGCCCCAGAGATCGGACATCGGCCCCCAGCTGCGGCGGCCGAGCGGCGGGTAGTGCGCGGCGCGGACGGCCGCGAGCGCCTCCTCGACCGTCTCGATCATCGGGACGACGACGACGTCCGCTCCGGCGTCGAGCGCCCTGCCGATCAGCGCGTCGGAGATTCCCGCGACCCGGACGCCGACGGGCGGCCTCCCGCTCACGGCGCCGAGCGCGCGAAGGGAGGCGAGGACCGCGGCGTCGTCGAACCCGCCGTGCTGCGCGTCCAGGCACAGCCACGCGGGCCCGCCGCGAGCGATCTGCGCGACCGTCAGCGGCTCCCCGAGCCGGCACCACACCCCGTCGGCCCGACCGTCACCGAGAACCCGTTCCGCATCCACGGGTCCGATCCTCGCGCACGGAGCGCCGCCTAGGCGAGGACCGCCAGCGCCGTCGACAGGATCCCGAGGACGACGCCCGCCCCGAGCAGGATCAGGCCGGTCAGGCGCAGCGCCCGCACCGCGTCGCTCCACCGGTGCAGGCGGATGCGGTGCGGATCCTCCTCGCGGTAGTGCACCTCCCGCTGGTCCGACCGCGTCGGCGTCAGCGGGTCCCCGGCGGACAGCGGACGCGATCGCACCTCGCCGGCCCGGGTCACCCAGTGCAGCGCGAGGGGCGGACCCTCCTCGAGGTAGGCGGTCGTCGTCAGCCAGCGTCCGTCGATCAGCGCCGCGACGAACGCGGCGAGCAGGAACAGCACGCCGAGGGGGAGGGTGACCAGCGAGAGGGCCTCGGAGATCGTCTCCAGCATGCAGCGTCCCTCCGACCGGATCCGGTGCTGAGCGTACCGAGTCGGCGGCCGGCGCGTCCGCAGTGGGACGCGCCCCGCCGCCGAGCCCGCGGGCCTCAGCCCCAGGCGACCTCGAGGTCGACGACGAACGTCACTCCGAAGCGATCGCGCAGCATCCCGTAGAGGGGCGACCAGGCCGCCGGGGCCAGGGGCACGACGACCGCCGCCCCCTCCGAGAGGCCGTCCCAGAGGCGGTGCAGCTCGTCGGCGTCGGAGCCGCGCAGCGACACGAACACCGGGATCGTGCCCGGGTCGTAAGCCGTGTGCGCGGGGACGTCGTACGCCATGACGCGGAAGCCGGCCTCGGAGACGACCTGGCCCCACATCAGCTGGTCGGCCTCGTCGGGCGCGGTGACAGCGTTCGCGTCCGCGTAGGACATCGCGTCGACCCGGCCTGCCGTGACCGAGGCGTAGAACTCCAGTGCCTCGCGGGCCTGTCCGCGGAAGTTGAGGTGGGTCGTCGTGGTGATGCTCATGGTGCGCTCCTCGCAGTCGTGCCGGGTCGATCACCCGGTGCCCCGACGCTCCCAGGAGAAGAGGACGGTGACGGTCCTCTTCTCGGAATACCCTCGGGACGTGCCCACGACGACCGAGCGGCTCCTCCTGCTCCTCTCTCTCCTGCAGACCCGCCGCGACTGGCCGGGCGGAGTGCTCGCCGAGCGCCTGGGGATCGCGCCGCGGACGGTGCGTCGCGACGTCGACCGACTCCGCACGATGGGCTACCGGATCGACGCGGCGAAGGGCCCCGACGGCGGGTACCGGCTCGAGGCCGGCGCCGAGCTCCCGCCGCTGCTCTTCGACGACGAGCAGGTGCTCGCCCTCACCGCCGCCCTGCGCGCGCCGATCGCGGGGCTCGAGGAGGCGTCGGCCCGTGCGCTGGCGACGGTGCGGCAGGTCCTGCCCGCCCGGCTCCGGCCCCGAGCTGATGCGCTGCGCTTCACGGTCGCGGCGGCGTCGGCCCCCGCGGTCCCTCCGGAGCGGCTGGTCGCGGTCGCGGCGGCCGTCCGGGCCTCGGAGGTGTTCCGCTTCGCGTACGCGTACGCGGAGGCGGTGCGCCGCGTCGAGCCGCACCACCTGGTCGCGCGTCAGGGCCGCTGGTACCTCATCGGCTTCGACCTCGACCGCGACGACTGGCGGGTGTTCCGCGTGGACCGGCTCGAGCCGCGCTCGCCCCGCGGCGCCCGCTTCCGCCGCCGGGCGCTGCCGGGCGGGAGTCCCGCCGAGTTCCTGGAGGCGCGGTTCCGCGGCGGAGCGCCCGGGGAGGGGTGGCCGTGCCGCGGCTCGGTCGTGCTGACGGCGCCCGCCGCCGAGGTCCTGCCCTACGCGGGCGACGGGGAGGTGGAGGACCTCGGCGACGCGGGCTGCCGACTCGCCCTCGGCGCCTGGTCGTGGGAGGCGCTCGCCGCGTCGTTCGGCCGGTTCGACGCTCCGATGGCCGGGGCCGAGCCGCCCGAGCTGGCCACCGCGTTCCGCGTGCTCGCGGAGCGGTACGCCGCGGCGGGAGCCTGATCGGAGCGCGTCGGCCGTCCGGCGCCGCTACTTCACCGAGTACCGGGCGCTCCCCGTGCTGCCGTCCGCCGTCGTGACCGTCAGCGTCCAGCAGGTGCCCCGCTTCGCGGGCACCGTCCACGCCTTCACGTAGCGGTTCGTCGCGGTGTCGTAGCGGAGGCGTCCGGTCAGGGTGGTCGTCGGCGCTCCGGTGAGGACGGCGCCGGCGGTGCAGGAGGTCTGCCTCTGCGTGACGCTGCGCACGTCGGCGAGGGCGGAGTGGCGGAACGTGCCCGCGGACGACGTGGACGTCACCTGGAACGTCATGCCGGTCGCGGCTCCGGCGGTCACGCTCTTCACCGAGGTGCTGAGCCCGCCGATCGCCCACGGGGTCACGGTGTAGGACGCGGTGAGGGTCGAGACGTTGCCCGCCCGGTCGGTCGCGGTCGCCCGGTACACGTGCGGTCCGACGGAGCGGCCGCCGCCCGTGATCACGCAGTCGCCGGTGAGTCCCGAGAGCGCGTCGTCCGCGAGGCAGCGCGCTTCCGGGAGCGCCGTGCCGTAGGGGTAGGACCCCTCGGGCTTCGACGTGAACGAGAGCTGCGGCTTCGTGGAGTCGATGTCGATGCCGCTGCGGGTCGTCGTGGCACGGTTGCCCGCGTTGTCGACGGCGGTGCCGGTGACGCTCTGGCCGGGGCCCTCGCGCAGGATCCGCGCGGGGGTGCAGCTGCGGATCCCGGAGCCGCTGCCGTCGGCGCAGGAGAAGCCGACGGAGACGGGGGAGCGGAACCAGCCCGCGGCGTTCGGAGCCGTCGGCGCGGTCGTCGCGGCGATGGTGGGGACGCCGGTGTCGACGATCCGGTAGGTCGCGGTGGCGGTCGTGGTCAGTCCTCCGGGGTCGGTCCAGGTGCAGGTCGCCGTGCGGGTGCCGAGGCCGTTCACGAGCGTGCCGGTGACGACGGCCTCCTCGCTGAACGTTCCGCTCTCCGCATCCGTGATCGCGCAGGCGGCCCTCGGCTCCGAGCCCTTCTCGTAGGAGGCGCCGTCGGTGGCGTAGGCGACCGTCACGACGGGCGGGGTGTTCGCGGGGACCACGGTGACCGTGTGCGGCACGCCGGCCGTGGTGCCGTACGCGTTCCGCGCGCTCACCGTGAAGGTGGAGTCGCCTGCGGTGGTCGGCCTGCCCGAGACGACGCCCTCCGGCGAGAGGGCCAACCCCGCGGGAAGGGCGCCGGACGAGACCTCGAAGGTCGCGGCCGGGCCGGACGCCGTGAAGGTCGCGGAGTAGCGGGTCCCGGTCTTGACGAGCGTCTCGGCGGTGTCGGCGGTGAGGGTCGGCAGCGGGCCGATCGCGAAGGCGTGGTTGAAGCCGACCGCGATGCCGGTGGCGCCCGTGATCCCGGCCGGGACGTCCAGCTCCGTGTCGCCGTCGGGGTGCAGGGAGACGACGGTGCCGTCGGACGTCAGCAGGACGCTGAAGCCGATGCCGGCGGCGATCGCGGTGATACCGCCGAGATCGGCGGGGACCCGCGGCAAGCCGGAGTCGGCGGGGTCGCCCCAGGTGACGACGGTGCCGTCCCGCTTCAGGGCGAGGCTGTGGGAGTAGCTGACCGACACGGCGACGACGTCGCGGAGGCCTGCCGGGGCGGTGTACGCGCCCCTGTCGTCG
The DNA here is from genome assembly GCF_002931865.1 of Rathayibacter sp. AY1C7. NCBI lineage: Bacteria > Bacillati > Actinomycetota > Actinomycetes > Micrococcales > Microbacteriaceae > Rathayibacter > Rathayibacter sp. AY1C7. Next base: position 44,414 of record NZ_PSWB01000023.1, read on the forward strand.
CCGCCCCACGCCACGACGGTCCCGTCGGCGCGCAGCGCGAGGCTGTTCCAGCCGCCCGCGGCGATCGCGACCACTCCGGAGAGACCCACCGGCACGTCGGTCGCTCCGAACCGATCGGAGCCCCAGGCCGCCACGGTCCCGTCGCCCCGCAGAGCGAGGGTGTGGTAGCTGCCCGCGGCGACGGCGGTCACGCCGCCGAGTCCGGCCGGGACGTCGGTCTGGCCCTGACGGTCGTCGCCCCACGCGACGACCGTCCCCTCCATCGTGAGGGCGATGCTGTGGAGGTACCCGGTCGAGATCGCGGTCACCTCGCGGAGCCCGGCCGGCACGTCCCGCTCGCCCTCCAGATCCGCTCCCCAGGCCTCGACGGTGCCGTCGGTGTGGAGCGCGAGGGTGTGGCTGTAGCTGCTCGCGACGTCCGTGAGGTCGGACATGCCCGCCGGCACGTCCCACTCCCCGTTGAGGTAGCGCCCCCAGGCGGCGACGCCGTTGGCGAGGTGGTCGTTCCCGACCGGCACCGGGTCCGGCTCGGCGGAGGCGAGGGGAGCCGCAGTGCCGGCGAGCAGAGCGACGGTCGCGGTCAGAGCGAGCAGAGTGCGGCGCAGACCCGCGGCGGTGCGGGCGGGGCGCGGAGAAGCGGGGTCGGTCACGGGCTCACGCTAGGGGCCGGCTCTCCTCCGCGGCGGGGGCGGGGGCGCCCTGTAGCGGACATGTCCTCTAGAGGGCGGAGCGCCGCTCCTCCAGGGCGGAGCCCGGGCCCTCCAGGGCGGAGCCTGGCCCCTCGGGGCCCGCGGCGGAAGGGCTTGCCCGGATCCGCGGCGGGCGATTGGCTGGAGGGCAGGAGAGAGAGGTGTCACCATGACGCAGACCTTCCCCGCCTGGTTGCGGGATCAGCAGAAGAGGGACGACGAGGTCGGCCGCTTCGCGCAGGCCTTCGGCGGTCGCGACGACCTGCCCGAGCACGGCGGCCGCGCGATCTACGACGGCTACTTCGCCAGCGAGCCCGAGTCGGCGCAGGCCGATCTGGACCGCGCCTGGATGGAGTTCGAGGCGCACCCCGAGCCGTCCGCCACGTCCGACGAGCCGGAGGGACTCCGATGAGCGACCAGACCCCGAGTCCCGTCGAGGACCCGGACGACCAGTCCGACAAGCCGTCGCAGGCCGAGGGCGAGGACGAGCGCGACACCCCGCACGAGGTCCTGCCCGCCGAGGGCAAGCCCTCGAAGGCCGAGGGCTGAGCCGACGCACTGAGCCGACGCACTGAGCCGACGCACTCCCCGGAGGGGCGAATCCTGCAGAGGGTGCGCCCCTCCGTCGCGTCAGCGCCCGGTGACCGCCAGCAGCTCGTGCGCCGCGGCGCTGTCCGGGTAGCGGGAGAGCACGCGCTCCAGATCGCGCCGAGCAGGAGCCGTGCGCCCGTCCGAGAGGAGCGTGCTCGCGCGCTCGAGCAGCGCCTCCGCCCGCAGCTCCACGGGACGCGCGCTGGTGACGGTCGGGCGCACCACGCGGTCGAACGCCTCGAGGGCGCCCTCGATCAGGCCGAGCTCGCGGAGAGCGACGCCGCGGCGGATGAGCACCGCGGCGGAGGCGGCGTCCACGTTCTCGACGGGCGCCGAGAACTCGGCCACGTCGCTCCAGCGGCGGCGGGCGGAGTAGAGGGAGGCGAGCGTCGACGCCGCGAGGGTCGACGGCTCCAGGGTCTCGACCGCCACGACAGCCGCGGTCGGATCCATCGGTGCTGCCAGCTCGGCGTAGAGCAGGCGCAGCGCCGGGGCGTCGAGCGGCACCTCCACGTCGAGGCCGCCGCTCAGCGGCAGGCGGACGGTCAGCGCGATCCCGTAGCGGCGGAGGAAGGAGTCGGCCGACGGGTCGTAGCGGATGCGCACCAGCCAGCCGGTGAGCCGCAGAGCGCGATCGTCGTCCGCGGAGTGCAGGGCGTCGCGGACGAGCTCGACGACGGCCGCGAGGCGCGAGCCCTCGGGGGAGCCGGTGGTCGCCTCGTGCAGGTCCTCCGCCGGCGCCCCGGCGCGCACGAGCCGGAGCAGGGGCGCCTCCCACGCCGGAGCGAGGGCGGAGGGGCGCACGAGACCCGGCCCGCCGGGCATGCTGAGCCAACCGGACAGCCGGGAGCGGTGGTCCTCGGGGGAGAGCGGGTCGCCGGCCGCCCGGAGCCGGGGGCGCGCGAGGGCACGGAGCTCACCGCTCCGCCGGAAGCCGACTGCCACGGCCGATCCCCCTCCGCGTGCGGCGGCGGCTGAGGACCGTCGATCCGCCGAGTCTACGGCGTCGCCCCCCGCCGTCACCCCCGAACGGGGAGCGACGCGCTGGCGGCGATCCCCCGCCTCCCGTCGTCGCCCCCCGGCGCTGTCAGGCGCCGATCGAGCCCGCCGTGCGCAGCGGCATCACGTCGGGCTTCTCGGCGGTGCTCGCGATCGTCACGACCGCCTTCTCCACGTTCGAGCGGAGCACGGCGTCCATGATCTCGAGCACGTGCAGGGCCACGCGGCCGGAGGCGCGGTGCGGGCGGTCCTCCGCGATCGCCTCCGCGAGGTCGGCCAGTCCCACTCCGCGACCGGTGTCGATCACGCCGGCGGAGTCGGGGACGACCCGCCAGTCCTCGTCGCGGACGGCGACCTCGACCGGGTCCGAGAACATGTTCGGATCCGGGACCGAGATGGTGCCCTCGGTGCCGTAGACCTCGAACTTCGGGGCCCGGCTGCGCCAGACCTCGAAGCTCACGGTGACGGTGGTGGCGACTCCGCTCGCGTGCTCGAGCAGCGCGGTGATGTGCGTGTCGATCGTCACCTCGATCGGCGTGCCCGCCTTCGGCCCGGTCTCGATCGTGCGCGGGCGGTCGGAGCGGGTGGCCAGGCCCGTGACGCGGACGACCGGCCCGAAGAAGTGCACGAGCGCCGTCAGGTAGTACGGGCCCATGTCCAGCAGCGGGCCGCCGCCGGGCTGGTAGTAGAACTCGGGCGCCGGGTGCCAGCGCTCGTGGCCGGGAGCGGCCCAGTGCACCTGCGCGGCGATCGGGGTGCCGATCGCGCCGGAGTCGAGGGTGAGGCGCGCGGTCTGCACGCCGGTCCCGAGCACCGTGTCCGGGGCGCTCGCGAAGCGCAGGCCCAGCTCGTCCGCGAGGTCGAGCATCGGCGCGGCCTCGGCCGGGTTCAGCCCGAGCGGCTTCTCGGCGAAGACGTGCTTGCCCGCCTTCAGGGCGCGGGTGCCGATCTCGACGTGCGCCGCCGGGATCGTGAGGTTCAGCACCGCGTCGATCTCCGGGTCGTCGATCAGCGCGTCGACGGTGAGGGCGCGGACGCCCTGCTCGTCGGCGACCTGCTGCGCCCGCTCCTGGTTCAGGTCGGCGACCGCGACGAGGCGGAGGCCGGGGAAGGTCGGGAGGTTCGCGAGGTACTGCTCGCTGATCTTCCCGACGCCGATGATGCCGACTCTCAGCGGGACGCCCACAGCATTCCCCTCTCGATGATCGTGCGGACGTTGTCGTCCTGGAGGATCTCGACGCGGTGGCCCGGCGTCGAGACGAAGATGCGGCCCTCGCCCCAGAGGCGGGTCCAGATCGCGGGGGAGGTGATGGGGCGCTTCCACGGGTCCCACGGGCGGACGGCCTGCGTGGTCGTGGCGAGCACGTCGTTGTAGTCGTCGTGCAGCACCCAGTACTGCTCCGTGACCAGCTCGAAGTCGGTGATGCCCTGCGTGATCGGGTGGTCGGCGGCGAGGGCCGTCATCTCGATCGTGTGCGGCATGTAGTTGTCCGACTGCTCGCCGGTGCGCTCGTCCGGGTGCTTGCCGGGGTGCGAGGCGAACTGGCCGCCGATCAGCTGCAGGTAGTCGGAGTTGTCGCGGTAGGAGTCGGCGATCCCGCCGTGCCAGCCGGCGAGGCCCGTGCCGCGCTCGACCGCCGCGCGGAGGCCCAGGAACTCCTCCCACTGGATGGAGGTCATCGTGTTCGACTGCACGATCAGGTCGACCGTCCGCATGTAGGCCTCGTCGGCGTACACGGCGGTCGACTCCTCGACGCGCACGTCGTAGCCGTTGTCGCGGAGGAACGGCAGGAACAGCTCGGTCGCCTCGACCGGTTGGTGGCCGTCCCAGCCCCCTCGGACGACGAGGGCCGTCTTGCCGGGAGTGGTCGGGGAGTGGTCGGTCATCGTCGTCCTCACGTGCGGGCGGATCGCTCCGCGGTTCGTCATCGAACAGGACTTGCGCAACTTCTGCGCGGGAGCCCCAGCGTCCGACCATCATGCACCGCGGTTCCCGGCGGGAGCAAGCCGTCCTGCCGCAGGGCTAGTTGCGAAAGTCGGCATCCGCTACGGTGAGCACATGCCCGACCACGACGACGTCTCCGGAGCGACCACGCGCCCGACCATGGCGCTCATCGCCGAGCGCGCCGGGACGAGCGTCCCCACCGTCTCGAAGGTGCTCAACGGCGGCACCGACGTCTCGGAGGCGACCCGCCTGCGCGTGATGGAGGCGGCGCACGCGCTCGGCTACCGCCGCCGCCCGCGCCTGCGCCCGCCGGTCGAGGATCCGCACTCCGCCCAGATCGTCGACGTCGTCGTCGGCCACATCGGCGGCACCTGGATCGGACCGGTCCTCGAGGGGATCGAGGCCGAGGCCTCCGCCGCCGGGGTCGACCTGGTGCTCACCCGCGCCCGCGACGACGGCGCCTGGATCAGCCGCCTCCTCCGCCGCCCCTCGCTCGGCGCCATCGTGGTGCTGGTCAACGTCTCGGCCGCGCAGCTGCACCTGCTGACCGCCGCCGAGCTGCCCGTCGTCGTCGTCGACCCCAGCACGCGGCCGCCGGCCGACGTCGCGAGCGTCGGCGCGACCAACTGGGACGGGGGCCGCATGGCCGCCGAGCACCTCCTCGACGCCGGCCACACCCGCTTCGGCGTCCTCGGCGGCACCCGCACCCAGCTCTACAGCAGCGCCCGGATCGACGGCTTCACCACCGCGCTCCGCGCCGCCGGGGTCGAGGATCCGCGCGTCGCCTACTGCGACTGGGACCGCGAGCTGGCCCGCGAGGCCGCCGGGCTGATGCTCGCCGAGCCGGACGCGCCGACCGCCTTCTTCGCCTGCTCCGACGTGATGGCGCTCGGCGTCTACGAGGCCGCCGACGACGCCGGCCTCCGCATCCCGCGAGACCTCAGCGTCATCGGCTTCGACGACGTCGAGGAGTCGGCCTGGGCGACCCCGCCGATGACCACGATCCAGCAGCCCATCGGCGAGATGGGCGCCATCGCCTTCCGGATGCTGCACCAGGCGCACCGGTCGGCGACCCTGCTCGCCTCGGGAGCCTCGGCCACCCGCATGGAGCTGGAGACGCGGCTGATCCGCCGCGCCTCCGTCGCGCCCGTGCGCGTCTAGCGCCGCCCGCTCGCCCTCCCACCCCCGCCCCCTCGGGATCGATGCGTCACGAACGGTCCTCATCCGCCCGCCGTGACGACCGTTCGTGACGCATCGACCCCGGCGGGCGCCGCGGTCCCGCGGCCCCCGCCCTCAGTGCCCCGCGCCGAGGTTCCCGGCGAGGCGGCCGTGCATCCGGGTGGAGGCGTCGTTCATGCCCTCGATCACGGCGCGGGTGCCGTGGCGCTCGTACTTGGTCGTGACGGCGTCCAGCGCGGCGACGGTCGAGGCGTCCCAGATGTGGGAGCCGGAGAGGTCGATCACGACGTGCGCAGGGTCCTCCGCGTAGGAGAACTGCGTGGTGAGGTCGTTGCTGGAGGCGAAGAACAGCTCGCCGGTCACCGTGTAGTGGGCCGTCGATCCGTCGGCCGAGAGGGTGCGCTCGACGGTGGCGAAGTGGGCGACCCGGCGGGCGAAGACGACCATGGCGGCGAGGACGCCGACGACGACTCCGATCGCCAGGTTGTGGGTGAGGACGACCACGACGACCGTGGCGATCATGACGACCGTCTCGCCCACGGGCATCCGCTTCAGGGTCGACGGGCGGATGCTGTGCCAGTCGAAGGTCGCCACCGAGACCATCACCATCACCGCGACCAGCGCGGCCATCGGGATGATCGCGACGAGGTCGCCGAGCGCGACGACGAGGATCAGGAGGAACACGCCGGCGAGGAAGGTCGAGATGCGGGTGCGGGCGCCGGACGCCTTCACGTTGATCATCGTCTGGCCGATCATCGCGCAGCCTCCCATGCCGCCGAACAGGCCGGAGAGCACGTTCGCGGCGCCCTGCCCGAGTGACTCGCGGGTCTTGCGGGAGGGGGTGTCGGTGATGTCGTCGACGAGCTTCGCGGTCATCAGCGACTCGAGGAGCCCGACGAGCGCCATCGCGACGGCGTACGGCGCGATGGTCGTGAAGGTCTCCCAGGTCAGCGGTACGTTCGGCAGGAACAGCTCGGGGAGGCTGCGGGGCAGCTCGCCCTGATCGCCCACGGTGGGGACGGCGACCGCCGTGACGACGACCGCCGCGGTGATGAGGACGATGGCGACGAGAGGCGCCGGAACGGCCTTCGTCAGGCGCGGCATCACCACCATGATCACGATGCCGACGGCGACCAGCGGGTAGACCAGCCAGGGCACGCCGATCAGGTTGGGGATCTGCGCCGAGAAGATCAGGATCGCCAGCGCGTTCACGAATCCGACCATCACGCTGCGGGGGATGAAGCGCATGAGCTTCGCCACTCCGAGCAGCCCGAGCACGATCTGGAGCACGCCCGCGAGGATCACCGTCGCGATGAAGTAGTCCATTCCGTAGTCGCGGGCGACGGGGGCGATCACCAGGGCGACGGCGCCGGTGGCGGCGGTGATCATCGCGGGGCGGCCGCCGAGGAACGCGATCGACACGGCCATCACGAACGACGAGAAGAGGCCGACCCGCGGATCCACGCCCGCGATGATCGAGAACGAGATCGCCTCGGGGATGAGCGCGAGTGCGACGACGAGGCCGGCGAGGACCTCGCGGGTCAGGATGCGGGGGGTGCGCAGCGCCGTCATCACGGTGGGCTCGGCGTGCGGGCGGGCAGGGGTCTTCGAGGCGAGGGCCATCGCGGCGGCTCCAGGGAGTGGGAGGGGTGCTCGACGAGGAGCGCGGAGGGCTGCGGCATCGGGTCGGCGGAAGCGGGCGGGGATGCCAAGCTTGCAGAGGCGTGTCAGCAGCACGGGCAACCCTACCCTCACGTAAGGGTAGATCTGAAGGGGTGAGCAGGATCGGCACCATGCACATCGGCGAGCTCGCCGAGCGGACCGGCCTCTCGCTCCGGACCCTGCGCCACTACGACGAGATCGGCCTCGTGAAGGCGTCCGGCCGCACCGAGGGCGGCTTCCGCCTCTACACGTCCACCGACTACGACCGCCTGATCCTCATCCGCCGCATGAAGCCGCTCGGCTTCTCGCTGGAGGAGATGGCCGCGCTGCTCCGCGTGATCGACACCCTCGAGGCCGAGGGCGACGACGCGCCGGCCGAGGTCCGCGCGCAGCTCGACGCCTTCGTCGCGCAGGCCCGCGAGCGCCGCGAGGCGCTGAGCGCCCAGCTCGCGATGGCGGACGAGTTCGTCGAGCTGCTCACCAGCCGCTGAGCCCGGCCGCCTGCGCGATCGATGCGTCGCGAACGGCTCCCCTTCGCCTCCGATGACGACCTTTCGCGACGCATCGGATCCCGGGAGCGCGGGAGAGCCGCTCAGGTCGCGCTCGCGTCGGGCAGCTGCTCCGGGCAGTCGCCGCCCGGCTCGGTGGCGAGCTCGAAGTGCCAGATCTCGTTCGCGTAGATCTGGCAGAGCCCGTAGTCGGTGCCGTGCTGCGCGAGCCAGCTGTCCGCGTCCGTGTAGCCGATGTCGACCGCGCCGCCGGTGAGGTGGGCGGAGGAGGTGACGGATGCGACGCGGCGGCCGCGGTCCGACGGCGGCCGTCAGCCGCGCGGGCCGCGGGCCAGTAGGGCGTGCAGCAGCGGAAGCGCCGACGCGATCATCAGCACGGTCCCGAAGCCGCTGTCGTCCGGGCGCACGACGGCGCCCGCGATCAGCAGGCCCGCGAACAGCACGGCCGAGATCACGCGGCGGACGGTGCCCTCGAGCCGGTTCAGCCGGCGCTCGATGGTGGGGACGGTGACCGCGAGCTCGCCGTCGTCGAGGGTCGTGACGAGCTCGTCGAGCCGGCGCGGCAGGCGCCAGATCAGGCCGAGCGTGTCGACGGCCTGCTTGCCGACGTCCTGCACGACGGAGCCGCGCTCCTCGCGGATCAGCTGCTGCGCGTAGGGCTCGACCGAGTCCCACAGGTTGAAGGCCGGGTCGAGCGCGCTGCAGACGCCCGAGGTCAGCGACATCGCGCGGATGACGAGCAGGAAGTTCTCGGGGAGCTGGAACGGCAGAGCGCGCACGACGTCGCCGAACTGCACGGCGAAGTCGCGGAACTCGCGCGGATCCACCTCCCGCAGCTCGGCGAAGCCCATGCCGCCGAAGCGGGCGAAGAGCTGCGTGAGCGCCCGCTCCAGCTCGCGGGAGTCGGCCGAGGGGAGGAGGACGCCGACCGCGCGGGCCGCGTCGACGAGCCCCTTGCCGTCGCGGGAGGCGGCGGCGATCAGCATCCGGCGCAGTCCCGCGCGGGTGCTCGGCGGCACCTCGCCCATCATCCCGAAGTCGATGAAGGTGAGGCGCCAGGGCAGCTCGCCCCCAGGGGTCGGCGTGACGAAGACGTTGCCGGGGTGCGGATCCGCGTGGAAGTAGCCGTTGGTGAAGAGCTGGTCGAACATCACGGCCGCGAAGACCGGAGCGACCTCCCGCGGGTCGATCCCGGCGGCCAGCAGCGCGGCGTGGTCGGTGATCTTGATCGCGGTGACGTCCTCGAGCGTGAGGACCTTGCGGGTCGAGCGCTCCCAGACCACGTCCGGGACGGCCACCCGGGCGTCGCCCGCGAAGTCGGCGGCGAAGCGGACGGAGTTGGCCGCCTCCTGCAGGTAGTCGATCTCCTCGAGGCTGGTGACCGCGAACTCCTCGACGAGTGCCGGGGCGTCGACGCGGTCCGAGACGAGGCGAACGTGGCTGAGCCAGCCGCCGACGCGGCGCAGAGCCGCGAGGTCGACCTCGACGATCTGGTCGATCCCCGGCCGCTGCACCTTCATGATGGCCGCGGAGTAGCCGGTGTCCTCGGCGTCGGCGGGGGAGAGCCGGGCGCGGTGGGCCTGGCCGAGCGAGGCGGCGGCGACGGGCGACTCGTCGACTCCGGCGTACGCGCGCTCGAGCGGCAGCCCGAGCTCGGACTCGGCCAGCGCCCGGATCCGCGGGAACGGGACGGGCGGGACCTCGTCCTGCAGCCCCTCCAGCTCGCGGGTGATCTCGGGCGGCAGCACGTCCAGGCGCGACGACATGAACTGGCCGACCTTGATCATCAGGCCGCCGAGGTCGACCGCGAGCACGTGGAAGCTGCGGGCGAAGCGGCGCATCCGGCCGGGCCGGGTGCGGAGCGCGACGCGCGTGAGCCCCACCCGCGGCAGGAGCAGGTCGAAGAACCAGGTGACCGCGAGATGCCACGCGGCGAAGCGGAGGATCCGGCGGTAGCGCCGCCGGTCCTCCCGCTCTCGGTGGCCCGGGGCGGCAGGACCCGGGCTGACCGAGGCCACCCGGGTCAGTCCTGCGCGAGGATCGCGTACAGGCGGCGGCGCACGTCCTCGAGTTCGGCGACGGCCTTCCGGATCTGCTCGGGGGTGCCCGAGCGTCCGACCTGGGCCGCGGCCTGGGCGAGCTCGAGGCCCGCCTTGGGCAGGGCGCCGAAGTCGACGTGGTCGGAGTCGTTCCACGGGGTCGAGGTGCCGTGCTCGGCGACCGTCGCGCGGCCGGCGTCGGTCAGCGTGTAGGTCTTGCGGCCGTTCTGCTCGTCGGCCGTGATGAGGCCCTCGTCCGCGAGGAGCTGGAGGGTCGGGTAGACCGAGCCGGGGCTCGGCTTCCAGTCGCCTCCGCTGCGCTCCTCGATCTCGCGGATGATCTGGTAGCCGTGCATGGGCTGCTCGGCGAGGAGCGCGAGCACCGCGGTGCGCACGTCCCCGCGGCCGACCCGGGAGCCGACGCGCTTCTCCATGCGGGAGCGGGCCTGCTCCATCGCGCGCCAGATGCTCTCGATGGGCGTGCCGGTGCCGAACGCGCCGGTCGATGACGATCCGTTCATGATGACCTCCTGTTTCTCCGAACGATACTCAGCGATATGGGTGGCGACTGTGAACGACTGCCGCGTCGGCTCAGAGCTTCGCGAGCTTCGCCCGGGCGACGAGGAACAGCCCGTACATGACCAGTCCCGCGCTGACCAGGGTCAGGGCGATCGTGCCGTACGGAGGGACGTCGAGGAAGCGGATGGCCCCGTCGAGCCCGGTCGCCTGGCGGGCGTCGCCGGTCAGCGCCGCGACCACGAAGATCCCGCCGGCCAGGCCCAGAGCGAGCCCCTTCGTGATGTAGCCGGTCGCGCCGAGGATCAGCACTGCCGTCCCAGTCGGGCCCTCGGGGATGCGGACGAGCTTGCGGAAGCCGCGCCGGATCCCGATCGCGACGAAGCCGATCCCGCTGCCCAGCACGATCCCGCCGACGATCACGAGGATCACGACGCCGACCGTGCTCGTCAGCAGCTCGGTGTTGATGCGGCGGATCGTGGCCGAGGAGCTCGTCGAGCCGCCGAGCGCGAAGACGAGCGTGGTGCCCGCGAGCGTGAGCGAGGCGAAGCCCTTGCCCGACTCGACGATCCGGCGGCCCAGGCGGGCGGGGAGCCCCGGCGCGGAGGAGCGCCCGCCGAGGGAGAGCTGCCAGAGCCCGAGCGCGACCAGCCCGACCAGCGCAGCCCAGACCACCACGAGCCCGACGGGGGAGTCGGCCATGCGCCCGATCGCTCCGGACGCGTCCGCCTCCCGCGAGGTCTCGTCGCTGACCGCGACGCGCAGGGCGAGGCCGCCGATCAGGAGGTGGATCAGTCCGTTCACGGCGAATCCCGTGCGGGCGAGGCGCCGGAAGCGCCGGGTCCGGACTCCGGCGCGCGGCGACGGCACGCTCGCAGTGGACATCGCGCAACCCTCTCATCCCCGGTGGCCCCGGCGCCTCCTGACCCGCCGACGCGCGCGTGGCAACCCTCTCCCCGGCCGGGGTGCCCGAGTCGTCGGATGGAGGTGCGGTGCAGATCGCGCCGCAGCAGGACGAGAGAAGGAACCCCATGCGTGCACGCCGACGTCGCGCGGGCGGTCGCCGAGGGCCGAGGCGGGGCGGACGTCCCGGACCGGTCCCGGGCAGGGGAGGGCGGCGACGATGACCGGAGCGACGCTCCTGGTCCGCCGCCCGTCGAGCCCGGCCTCGCGGGTTCTGGTGCTCCACGCGACCGCGGTCGAGCTGGAGCTGCTGGTGGCCGCGCTGCTCGGGCTCGCCGAGGAGACGCCGTGCCTGGACGTGCGGGTGGCGGCGAGGTCGCGGGCGGCGCTCCTGCTGGCGACCGTCGATCCGGAGGCGGTGCTGCCGCTGGCCGAGGCGCGGCGGGTCCGCGTCGGGCTCCGCCGCGAGCGCGAGGAGCTGGAGCGCGGCGGGATCGGGTGCCGGCACGTCGTCGAGGCGCGGGCAGGCCGTCGGTAGCTCCGGAGCGGGTCCGATCGGCCGCCGGCCTCGCGACGAAGTCCTGACGGAGGTCGTCCACCGCCGATGTGCGCCGCGCCGTCCCGCCCCCGTCAGCAGCAGCCGCAGGCCTCCGAGTCCTCGCTCGTCAGCGCGGCGATCGGCGTCGTGCAGGTCTCGCCGCGCCAGGCCTCCAGGCCTTCGCGGACGGCGACCGCGGCGATCACGAGGCCGGCGACGGGGTCGGCCCACGTCCATCCGAGCGTGCTGTTCAGCAGCAGGCCCACCAGGACGGCGGCGGAGAGGTACGAGCAGAGGAGCGTCTGCTTCGAGTCCGCGACCGCCGAGGCCGAGCCGAGCTCGCGGCCGGTCCGGCGCTCGAGCAGGGAGAACGCGGGCATCACCAGCAGGCTGACGGCGGCCAGCACGATGCCGACGGGGGAGTGCTGGGCCTCCGAGAATCCGAGCAGCGCCCGGACCGAGTCGACGGCGACGAACGCGGCCAGGCCGAGGAACGAGACGGCGATCACCCGCAGCGCGGTGCGCTCGCGCGCCTCCGGATCGCGGCCCGAGAACTGCCAGGCGACGGCCGCGGCGGAGAGCACCTCCACCACGGAGTCGAGGCCGAAGGCGACGAGCGCGGTGGACGACGCGACCGTCCCGGCGGCGAGTGCCACGATCGCCTCAACCACGTTGTAGGCGATGGTCGCGCCGACGATCCAGCGGATCCGCCTCTGCAGCACGCGGCGGCGGGCGGGGAGGAGCGGAGCGCGCAGGGCGCTCATGCGCAGCGGCAGTCGTCGCCGGAGCAGCAGTCCGGATCGACGACCAGGGCCAGGCGGAGCAGGTGGTCGAGCGCCCCGGCGATCCGGGTCTCGGCCAGCCGGTACCAGGTGTACCGGCCGTCCTTCACGGCCTCCACCAGCCCGCATCCGCGGAGGCACGCGAGCTGATTCGACATCACCTGCCGCGAGACCCCGAGCGCGTCCGCGAGGTCGGAGGGGACGGCCGGAGCCTCGCGCAGCGCGAGCAGGATCCGGGACCGGGTCTCGTCCGCCAGGGCGGATCCGAGGCGCGCGAGAGCGGCGGAGTGGGTGAGGGTCGCGGAGGCGGGCACGGGAGCGACGGTACACGCGATGCTGTATCGAGCGCGAGGGCGGTGGCCTCTCCTCGAACGTGCGGGCTCCCCTCCTGCTCCCCCCGTCGGGTGGGCGGACGGGCCGCACTGCCGCGGATCCCCGGGGCCGGCCTCCACGGCGCGCCGCGTACGGCCCGTGCGCCGTGCCAGGATCCCCTTGATCGCGGCGCCCGTCCGCCGCTCCGCCGCTCGGTCTCCTGGAAGGGCCACGGACCCGCCTTGCTCGATGCCACGACCCTCCGCGTCGCCTTCGGGGTCACCGCCCTCACCCTCTTCCTGCTGTTCGCGCTGGTCACCTACCGGTCGACGCGCTCGTCCTTCAGCTTCTGGTGGTGCACGGCGCTCGCGCTGTTCATGGGCGGCTCGCTCGCCTACCTCCGCGACGGCACGGCCGACCAGGTGTGGGCGAATCCGCTCGGGAACGGGCTCATCGTGGCCGGCGCCGCCGCGGTCTGGGCGGCGAGCCGCTCCCTCCGCGGCCGGCCGACGCCGTGGTGGCTGGTGGTCGCTCCGACCGTGGTGGTGACGGGCGTGTCCAGCCTCGACTCTCCCGCCGTCAACGACTGGTCGGGAGGGCCGCTCTACCTCGCCTCGATGGCGCTCCTCATCGGCCTGTCGACCCGCGAGATCGCGCTGCTCGGCGCCGGACGCTCGCGCACGCGCTGGCCGCTGCTGCTGAGCTCCGGCGCCCTCTCCCTCTACTACGCGCTCCGGTTCGCCGTGTTCCTGGCCGCGGGGCTGCGCAGCGAGCTGTTCGCGACCTGGTTCGGGACCCCGACCACCACGCTGATCACGCTGGTGCTGCTGGTCGTGGTGTCGTTCAGCATGGCGTCGCTCAGCGGCGAGCAGGTCGCGCAGATGCTCACCGCCGGCGCCGCCCGCTCGCGGCAGGAGCTCGCCGACGGCGAGAGGGTGCAGCGGCGGCTCGAGCCCCGCTCGGTCCCGGACCTCCCGGGCTACGACGTCGCCGGCGCCTGCGTGCAGAGCGGGACGGTGAGCGGCGACTTCTTCGACTGGCGCTGCACGCCCGACGGGCTCGCCGTCACCGTCGCCGACGTGATGGGCAAGGGGGTCGGCGCCGCGATGATCGCCGCCACGGTCCGCGCCGCCCTGCGCGTCACTCCTCCCGCCCTCGGCCCCGCGGCGACGATGGCGCTCATCGACCGGGTCGTCGAGCCGGATCTGGCGGCGAACGACGCGTTCGTCACGCTCCTCCACCTGCGGCTCAGCGCCTCGACCGGCGACATCGCGCTCGTCGACGCCGGCCACGGACTTGGAATCGTCTGCCGCACCGACGGCTCCCGCGAGCGCATCCCCTCCGCCCACCTGCCGCTCGGCCTCCTCGGCACGCAGGAGTGGCAGCCGACCGGCCTCCGGCTTGACCCCGGCGACCTGCTGCTGATCTGCAGCGACGGTGTGCTCGACCTCTTCGACGGCTCCCTCGCCGCCCTCGACCGGGTGGCCGACGCGGCCGTCGCCGCCCCCGCGACCGCCGCCGCCGCGGTCGCCGGCGTCACCCGCCTGGCGGCCGAGGGGCTGCTGGCGGACGACGTGACCGTGGTCGCGATCCGGCGGACCTCAAGGAGCTGACCCGGCCTCAGCCCCGCCCCGCCTGCAGCCGGAGCCCGGCCAGCAGCAGGTCGAGGCCGGAGCGGAACACGTCGAGGTCGTCGTGCGTCGCCATGACGTCGGCCGCGTGGTGGCCGAAGGGGAACTCCTCCGGATCGAGGGCGCGCCAGCGGTCGGCCAGGTGCTCGAGGAACTCGCCCCTCTCCATCCCGCTCTCGAGGAACTCGCGGGGCGGCGGCTGCGCCAGGTCGGCCGCGACTCCGACGACGTAGCTGACGATGGACGACACGGCGTGGAACCGCTGCCGGGGCGTCAGGTCGAGAGCCATGAGCTGCTGCCCGAGGCGCTCGTACATCGCCATCGAGTTGGGCTGCACCCCGGTCGTGCGGAGCATGTAGATGCCGAACCAGGGTCGGCGGACGCACTCGTCGAAGAGGGCCAGTGCGACGGCGCGGACGTTGTCGATCGGGTCCGGCCCGTGGGTGAGCGGCTCGCTGTCGGCGAGGACCCGACCCATGACCTCGTCGGTCGCCCGCTCCAGCAGCTCGTCGCGGCTGCCGACGTACCAGTAGATGCTCGCCACACCGCCGCCGAGTCGGGCCGCGAGCGCGCGGAACGTGAGGGCCGACTCCCCGGACTCGTCGAGGATCGCGATCGCCTCGGCCAGCACGGTGTCGAGCGAGTGCGACGCTCGGCGGCGGCCCCGGGCGGGGGAGGGCGCGGCAGCGGTCTCCGTCGGGCGATCTGCAGGCATGGCTTGCATCTTACCGAACGACGTTCCATACTATCGAACGCCGTACGAGAGTCGAACGGCGTTCGATAGGAAGGCGCCTCGATGTCCGCTCCGACGACCACCTCCGCCGAGTCCCGCGCTCACACCTCCCTCCGCTCCGCGGCACTCCCGCTCGCCGCTCTCTGCCTCGCGTTCTTCGTCGAGATGGTCGACAACACGCTGCTCTCGATCGCCCTCCCGACGATCGGACGCTCACTCGACGGGTCGACCGCCGGACTGCAGTGGGTGACCGGTGCCTACTCCCTGACCTTCGGCGGGCTGCTGCTGACAGCCGGGTCCGCCGCCGACCGGTTCGGCCGCCGCCGCGTGCTCCTCACCGGCCTCGCCGCGTTCGGGCTGATCAGCCTCGCCGTCGTCCTCGTCACCGACATCGGCCAGCTGATCGCCCTCCGCGCGGCGCTCGGCTGCGCCGCGGCCGCCATGGCGCCCGTCACGATGTCGCTGGTGTTCCGGCTCTTCGACGACGAGAGGCTCCGCATGCGGTCGATCACGATCGTGATGATCGTCGGGATGTCCGGCATGGTCCTCGGCCCCCTCCTCGGCGGCTCGATCCTCAGCACCGTCAGCTGGCAGTGGCTGCTCGTCGTCAACGCCCCGATCGCGCTGCTGGTCTGGATCGGCGTGCGCCTCGGAGTCCCCGCAGACCAGCGCGCCGACCTCACCTCCGGTCGGCTCGACCTGCCGGGGACCGCCCTCACCGTCGCCGCGGTGGGGCTCGGCTGCTACACACTCACCAGCGGAGTCGAGAACGGCTGGCTGTCGCTCCTCACGATCGCCTGCGCCGCGGGCACCGTCGCCGCCGTCGCGGGATTCGTCGTCCGCGAGCGCCGCGCCGTCTCGCCCATGATCGACCTCGCGATCTTCCGCGCCGGCCCCGCGCGGGGAGCGGCGCTCACGCAGCTCGGCGCCTCGGTCGCCTTCGCGAGCGTCCTGTTCGGCCTGATCCTGCACTTCCAGTACGCCTACGGCTGGAGCCCGGTGCGCGCCGGCCTCGCGAACCTGCCCGTCATCGTCACGATGCTCGCCGCCACTCCGGTCACCGAGCGCCTCGCCGCGAAGCTGGGGCACCGCGCGGCCTGCCTGATCGGCACCGGGCTCCTGGTCGGCGCGCTGCTCGGGATGTCCTGGGCGGTGGACCGGGGCT
The DNA here is from genome assembly GCF_002931865.1 of Rathayibacter sp. AY1C7. Classification (NCBI taxonomy): domain Bacteria; kingdom Bacillati; phylum Actinomycetota; class Actinomycetes; order Micrococcales; family Microbacteriaceae; genus Rathayibacter; species Rathayibacter sp. AY1C7. The sequence continues at coordinate 60,607 of NZ_PSWB01000023.1, forward strand.
ACCTCGCGATCGCCGTGATGATGGTCGTGATGACGGTGGGCCTGCGGACGATCATGACCATCTGCGCCGTCGCCCTCGTCGAGGCGATGCCCGCGAACCGCACCTCGATCGGTGCGGCGCTCAACGACACGGCCCAGGAGATCGGCACCAGCATCGGCACGGCCGTCGTCGGCACGCTGATCGCCGCACTGGTGGCGACCACCCTCCCGGCGGGCGCGTGGAGCGCGGACCTCGTCCGGAGCTTCTTCGCGGGTGAGCGGGTCGCCTTCCTGGTCGTGGCGGTCCTCGTCGGCGTGATCGCGACGATCGGCTCGCTGTCCCTCAGCGACTCCCGCTCCACCGAGGAGCCGGCGGCGGCCTAGTCCATCGGGTCGCGCCGAGCGTCCTCGAGGTCGGCGATGTCCGTGTACTCGAGGAAGTCCAGCGGCGGGATGTCCGTCATCTCCTCGCTCCAGGAGGGGCGGGCCGGCTGCATGCGGCGCGTCTCGAGCTCGATGTGGGCGATGACCTCCGCGTCGTCCGGCTCCTCCACCTCGCTGCTGTCGATCGGCAGCGACCAGAGCTGGCTCGCCGGCCCGATCAGCAGGTGGGCGTATGCGCGGCCGCCGCCCTCGGTCAGGACAGGCACCGAGACGACGTCCGACTTGTTGACGTCCGCGAGGGCCCGGGCGTACCGGAGGACCGCCTTGCAGGTCAGGTCGCCGACGAGGAGGTGGCCGCTGGAGTAGTGCAGTTTCCGCATGCGTCCAGCCTCCGCGCGCCGCCCGCGGGCCCTCAAGAGGGTTGCCGCGGGGAGGCGGCTCCCCTAATGGGCCCCGAGGTCCCGCCCGATCGGGATCACCGCTGGGGGCGCCCGGCGCTCTCGCGGAGCTCGCGGCCGTCGGCGACGTCCTCGGCGTGCTTCTCCGCCTTCTTCTCGCTCTGCCGGGTGTCGCGGGGCGGCAGCTGGATGTGCTCCTCGGCTTCGATGCCCGCCTGCAGCTGGCGGCCGCGCTCGAGCTCGGCGTCGAACTCGGCCCCGAAGAGCAGGGCGAGGTTCGTGATCCAGAGCCAGAGGAGGAAGACGATCACGCCGCCGAGCGCGCCGTAGGTCTTGTTGTAGTTGCTGAAGTTGGCGACGTAGAACGCGAAGCCGGCCGAGGCCAGCGCCCAGACGACGAGGGCGAGGATCGAGCCCATGCTGGTCCAGCGGAACTTCGGCTGCCGCACGTTCGGCGACCAGTGGTAGAGGACCGCGACGATGACGACCATGATCGCGATCAGCACCGGCCACTTGGCGATGCTCCACACGGTCAGGGCGACCTCGCCGAGGCCGACGGCGTCGCCGATGGTCTGCGCGACGGGTCCGCTGAGCACGAGGATCAGCCCGGCGATCACGAGCAGGAGGACCGTCACGAGGGTGACGGCGAGCATCGTGGGGCGCAGCTTCCAGATCGGGCGGCCCTCGTCGATCTCGTAGACGCGGTTCATCCCGCGCCCGAAGGCGCCGACGTAGCCGGAGGCGGACCAGAGGGCGCCGAGGACACCGGTGACGAAGGCCAGTCCGGCGGCGGGGCTGGAGGTGAGCTCCTGGATCGGGCCGCGGACCGTGTCGAGGACGTCGGCCGACACGAATCCGCCGGCGATCTCGAGCACGGTGTCGGTCGTGGTCTCGGCCTGGCCGAAGAGGCCGAGGATGGAGACGATCGCGAGCAGCCCGGGGAACAGCGCGAGGACGGCGTAGTAGGTGAGGCCGGCCGCGATGTCGGTGCACTGGTCGGCGCCGAATTCACGGAGCGTCTTCTTGAGGACGTAGCCCCAGGAGCGCTTGGTGACCTCGGTCGGTCCGTCGGGCTTGCGGGAGTCGTCGGGGTCGGGCGCGGTGCGGTCGCGCTCGGTGCTGGTCTGGGCCACGGTCGTCCTCCATCTCGAGCGTCTGCGGATCGTCGGGGACGGAAGGACCGCCTGCGATCGCTCCGAGCCCCGACGACGCCGTGCTCGCCACCGACCGTAGGAGCGCCGGACGCTCAGGGCAGGACGGTTGACAGCCGCCCGTCGAGTCCGGTGGGGGAGGTGTCCCGCGGTGGCGCCCGCGCTCAGAGCTGCGCGAGCAGCCTCTCGCACGCCTGCTCGCAGCGGCGGCAGGCCTCGGCGCAGATCCGGCAGTGCTCGTGCATTTCGGCGTGCTGCTCGCAGTCGTCGGCGCAGGCGCGGCAGGCCAGGAGGCAGGCCTCGACGAGGGCGCGGACGGCCGCGGATCCGACGACGCCGCGGCGCGAGAGCACGGCGCCGGTCGCGGCGCACACGTCGGCGCAGGCGAGGTCGGTGCGGATGCAGTGGACCAGCTCGGCGACCGACTCCTCGCCGAGGCACGCGTCGGCGCAGGCGGTGCAGGTGAGCGCGCAGGCGCCGCACGCGTCGATGCACTCGGCCAGGACCTCCGGATCGACGCCTCGCAGCTCCCCGGGGTGGCTCCGGATCATGTCGCTCGTGCTGCTCATGGCGCGTCCTCTCGTCGTGACCCCGGCGGGTCGATCGGTCCGGGCGACGCTACGGGCCCGCCCGCCACCGGGCGAGGGCTTGGCCAGGCACCGCGGCCGGTGATAGCCGGGCCGTCAGCCCCTCACGACGAAGGCGTCGTGGATCAGGTTGCCCCCGGTCGCCGCCGGATTCCGTGTGCTGCCGCGGGTGATCGTGACGGTGTGGGTGCCGGCGGGCAGGGTCCCGCTGGTCCAGACGGTCTGGGCGGAGCGGGTGGTGGCGCTGTAGCGGTCGACCGAGGCCACGAGGACGCCGTCGAGGCGGACCTCGTCGATCCCGGACGTGCTGGACCGGCGGCTCACCCACGAGACTCCGGTGCCGGTGAAGCGGAGGGTGGCGGAGGCGCCCCCCGTCGACGAGAAGGAGACGCCGCCGCCGCTGTCCGCGGAGGAGGAGGTCGTGGACCAGGTGCCCGTGACGGCGACGGCCGGCGAGCCGTTCTGGTGGGTGCCGGCCCCGACGGCGGCGAGCGGAGTCGCGGTGGCGGTCGGCGTGGAGGTCGAGGTCGGCGTGGCGGTGGCGGCCGGCGTGGGCGTGGCCGTCGGCACCGGAGTGGCGGCCCTCTTCGCGAGCACGATGGACGCCGTCGCTCCCTTCAGCCCGTTCGGCCGGAACGTGATCGTCGTCGCGGTGCTCGTCCTGCTCGTCACGCTCAGGGCGGCGCTCGAGGACACCGTGCCCGCGGTCGGCCGCGCGAGCGTCACGGTGAGCGCGCTCGTCGAGACCTGCGTCGGGTCGACGGTCGAGACGGTCACCGTGTCCGCGTCCTCCCGGATCGAGACCAGGCCGGCGCCGGTGATGCTCGCGACCCGGGTGCCTCCGACGAGCACGGGGCTCGTGGTCCCGGCCTTCCACGACACGGCGCTCACGGTGCCGGTCGAGCGGTCGCGGGCGGCGCTCAGCTGGGGGGTGTTGCTGAGCACGGTCACGTCCGGGTCCACCGCGTACGCGGCGGTCGCCGCCTCGGAGGCGCCGGGGAGGACCGTGTACGCGTACGAGGCGCCGGTCGGGTTCGTGCCGTGGCTCGTCGTCAGGGAGTAGTAGTGGCCGGTCACCGGCGCCGTCGGACCGGCGGTGCTCACGGCGCTCCAGGCTCCGGTGCGGGTCCGTCCCTGCGCGGTCAGGGCGATCGGCGACGGGAAGACGTAGCCCACCGACTCCGCGGAGCCGGTGATCGAGGCCCAGCGGGCGGTGCTCGTGGCGGTCGCCTCCGCACCGCGGAGGACGCCGTCGACGCGGAGCCTCGCGTCGGGAGCGACGTCGCGGCGGTCGTCGATCACCGTCTCCGCGCGCCGGCGCGCCCCGTCCCAGCCGGTCCCGGACATGTCGGTCGCCGTGATCCCGGAGCCGAGCGCGAGGATCTCGTCGTCGAAGGTGAACCAGGCCTTCTTCGCGACCAGGCTCACCGACGCCGCGTCGAAGTCGAGCGCCGCGATCCCCGTCCGCCGCGACGGGCTCTCGAGGCTCCCGGTGAAGGTCGTCGTCGGGCGGGACGACGCGCCCTCGCCCGCGCTCCGGACGATCGTGTCCTCGGTGGTGCCGGGCATCCGGTACGGGTTCGCCGTGGCCCAGTAGCCGTCGTCGTACTGGCGCCCGCTGCCCAGGTGGAGCGACGTCGCTCCGTCGCCGGTGTACCAGCCGCTGCGGTTCTCGCCGTTGAGCGACTCGTAGCGGGCGATCCGCGTGCTCGACAGGCCGACGGCGAAGCCCGAGGTCGCCGTGGTCCGCGTGAAGCGGTCCATCCCGGCGAAGGCCCGGACGCCCGAGCCGATCGGGGTCGCGATCAGGCCCGTGTCGGCGAGGACGAGCCGCGCGCGCACGACGTCGCTGACGGACCCGGCCGTCTCGATGCTCACGGGGCTGCCGGCGTTGCAGGCCAGCCAGCTCTTCGCCAGCGCGTTCGTCCGTGTCCTGGCCGAGGGAGGGGCGCTGTCGGCGAGGCGCAGCACCGCCGCCTGCAGCTGGACGCCGACGTCGCCGTCCTCCGACTCCGCCCGCGCGGTCTCGCGGCCGCGGACCGTCGACATCACGGCGCCGCACCAGGTGACGGGGGCGAAGGAGGAGGCGAGCCGGTCGTACACGCCGAGCCCCTCCGGGCTCGTGATCTCCCAGCGGGAGCCGTCGAGCAGCGAGTACAGGTCGTCGAGGGTGTCGAGCATCGAGAGCCCGTACCCGCCGCTGTAGGCGAAGACGCTGTGCTGCACGAAGGAGCCGTCGGCGTGGAAGCCGTCGCCGGACGCCACCGTCCTCAGCGCCGGGTCGATGCCGGCGGCCGCCTCCGCGATCTTCGCCGGCTGCTTCAGCAGCACCGCCCGCCCGGCGATGACCGCCGCCGTCCAGACGCGGTTGGCGCCGGTCCGGGTGACGGTGTCGGCGAAGCGCGTCGAGGCCGACAGGTAGGCCTGCACCTGCGCCGCCGAGAGGTCGGGGTAGAGGAGGGCGGTGATGCTGTTCAGCTCGAGCGGGATGCCGATCTGCTGCTCCCACCAGCGGGAGGTGCCGGTGGTCGAACGGTTGTAGCGGTTCGCCGAGAGCCAGTCGGCGGTCGTGACGACGTCGCGGAGGAGCGCCGGGTCGCCGCTGAGGGCGGTGCCGGGGGTCTTCAGCGCGGTCGCGAGGACGGTGACCCGCTTGTAGGCGGCCCACACCTCCACCGCCGAGGTGCCCGTGACCAGGTCCGGCCACGGCTCGCCGCCGTCGGTCTCGAGCGTCGACCAGTAGCCCTCGGCCTCGGCGACGAGGCGGCCCTTCGCCGCGGCGAGGCCGCCGACGCTCCCGCTTCCCGGGATCGTGCCCGTCAGATCGGCGACGAGGGCGAGGCGCATCGCGTCGTACTCGTCGCCCGCCGAGTCGACGGCGGACGCTGTCGGCGCGGTGGCGAGCGGGAGGATCAGGACGGTCACGAGCAGGAGCGCCGCAGCGAGCGGGCTCCCGCGCCGGGGCGCGTCGGATCGAGAGGGTCGGTTCGTCTCCGCGCGCGATCGGCGGAGGGGACGCGGCTGGGTGGGCACGGGCGCTCCTGAGGCGACGCCCACGAGCCTGCGGGCTTCGGGTGCTCGCGGGTCGCCGGGGGAGCGTCGGGTGAAGAGTAGGGGTCCGCTCCGTCCGGCGGCAAGAGGCGGAGGCGAGGACGGCCGGGATCGGCCACCGCCGACGCTCCCGACCGCGCGATCTGCGACAGCCGTACCCCGTGAGGGGTACAGAGGCGCCGAAGGTCCCCCACCCGTCAAGCGGGGCGATACGGTCGGAGGTGCGTGTGCGCTCCGGGGAGTCCCGGCGCGGCGCGCAGGGGGAAGGGGGCACGGATGATCGAGGCCGAGCAGGATCCGCGGCTGGTGGCGCTCGAGGCGCTCGAGATGATGGGGTCGGCTCCGGAGGAGCGCTTCGACCGGATCACACGGATGGCCGAGGAGCTGTTCCGCGTGCCCGTGGCCGAGATCCACTTCCTCGACGACACCACGCTGTTCACGAAGTCCCCGCAGCGTCCGGACGCCGTGCTCGCCTACCCGCGCGCCGGCACCTTCTGCGACGCGACGATCGAGAAGCGCACCACCTTCGTCGTGCCGGACCTCGGTGCCGACGAGGTGTGGGCCGGGCACGAGCACGTCGCGGGGTACCCGCACGTCCGCTTCTACGCCGGGCGGCCGCTGTCGGTCGAGGGCGACCTGCAGCTGGGCACCCTCTGCCTCATCGACTTCGTGCCCCGGAGCCTCACCCCGGACGAGCGGCAGCTGCTCGAGGAGTTCGGCGAGTGGGTCGAGCGCGAGCTGCGCGACACGGCGGAGCGCGACCGCGCCGCCGACATGCAGACGCAGATGGCTCCCTCCTCCCTCCACCACCCTGCCGGCTACGAGCTCTCGGGGCTCTCGCTGCCGCGGTGGACGATCACCGGCGACTTCTACAGCTGGCGCGGCGACGACGAGACGGTCGACCTGACCCTCGTGGACGTGATGGGCAAGGGGACGGCAGCGGCGATCGTGGCCGCCTCGATCCGCTCCGCGTTCCGGGCGCGCCTGGGCGGCGACCCCGACGCGGTCGTCAGCGCGGTGAGCGCCCAGCTGCACGACGACTTCACGGCCACGGAGACCTTCGCGACCCTCTTCCACGGGCGCCTCGACACCGCGTCCGGCCGGATCGACTTCGTCGACGCGGGCCACGGGCTCACCGTCCTCCTCCGCGCCGACGGCTCGTTCCAGCGGCTCGCGGCACTGGGCCTCCCGCTGGGCATCGCGGAGGACGGCGGCTGGATCACCCAGACCGTGGAGCTCGCGGTCGGCGACTCGCTCCTGGCCTTCACCGACGGCGTCCTCGACCTCTACGACGGGACCCTGCAGTCCCTGGCGCGCGCGGTCGACCTCGCCCGCGACTCCGCCGACACCGCCGAGTTCCTGCAGGCGCTGAGGGCGCTCGCCGCCTCCGGCTCCGCGTCCGACGACATCACCGCCCTCGTGCTGACCCGCACGGGCGCCGACCGCTCCGCCGAGAAGGACCCCGCATGACGTTCACGACCGAGACGACCGCCCCCGACATCGCCGTGCTGCGGGGGGAGGGGCGGCTCAACGCGGCCTCGGCTCCGGAGCTGCGCTCGGCCGTCCGCCGGGCGATCGACGAGGGCAGCCCCCGCATCGTCGTCGAGCTCAGCGCGGTGACGTTCATGGACTCCTCCGGCCTCGGCGCCCTGGTCGGCGCTCTCAAGACCGCGCGGCAGGCGGGCGGCGACCTGCGGATCGCGGCGCCCAGCGAGCAGGTCGTGATGGTGCTGCAGCTGTCCAATCTGGACCGGGTGCTCACCCTCTTCGACACGGCCGGCGACGCGTACCGTGACTGAGCGCAGCGTCGGGTTCCGCACGCCCCCGAACGACACCGAGGTCGTCCACGAGATGCTCGCCGGGCTCTGGGGCGAGCGGCCGGACCTGCCGGCCCGCGACCGCATGGCCGTCGAGACGGCGCTGGTCGAGCTGGTCGACAACGTCATCCAGCACGCGACGTCGACGACGACGATCGTCTGCCGCCTCGTCGTGCGCGTCGAGGGAGACGCGATCCACGCGGAGCTGGTCGACACGGCCGATCCGCCGGACATCGGCACGCGGCCGCGGGAGATGCCGGACGTCTTCGCCGAGTCGGGCCGCGGGCTCGCCCTCATCCAGGCTCTGACGACCACGTTCGAGCACGAGCGCTCCGAGGGGCGCAACGTCTGGACCCTGACCCGGGCGCTGGACTCCTAGCGACTGGCGCGGATCAGCGGATCGTGTGCGCGGTGATGACCGCGGCGGCACGCGCCAGGTCGTCCGCCATGCCGTTCAGCCCGGGGGAGGCCTTCAGCACCTCCGCGCTGACCTCGTCGTAGCGCTCGTCCACCTGCGCGAGCAGCTGCTCCCCGGAGGCGGTGAGGCGCAGCAGGACGCTGCGGCGGTCCTGCGGGTTGGCGAGCCGGTCGACGTGGCCGGCGGTCGCCAGCCGGTCGAGGAGCGCGGTCACGGCGCCCGTCGAGAGGGAGAGCTCGAGACCCAGCCACTTCGGCGTGAGGTCGGGCGACTCGCCGAGCACCTCGAGCGCGGTGAGCTCCGAGATGCCCACGCCCACGCCCGCGGCGATGCTCGCGCGGAGGTGCCGCTGCGCGTTCTCGAGCAGGCGGAGCGACTGCCGCAGCTGCACGGCGGGCGCGTCCTGGTCGACGTCGCGCGGGGTCGGTCTCTCGGTGGTCATTCGTCCTTCTCGGGGTAGGGCTGGGGTCATCGTACGGGTCGCCCTCGGGGGTCCCGGCCTGTCACCCGGACAGGGGGCGAAAGAACGATTGCAATGTATCTTGGTCATCAAGTAACTTAGCGGTCAATCGAGTTCGGCGGACCACCAGCCGGACCCTCCCCCTTCAGCATCAGCCCGCCCCACCCGATCAGGAGTCCTGCCATGTCGACCCACACCGCCAAGTCCAAGCGCGTCCGCTTCGCTCCCCTCGCCATCGCGACGAGCATCGCCGCCGCCGCTCTCCTCTCCGTCTCGATGTCCGGCACCCTGTCCGGCTTCGTCGCGAGCATCTCCAACACCGGCAACACCGCCGCCTCCGGCTCGCTCGTCATGGAGGAGAAGTCGACCGGTGCCAGCCCCATCACCTGCCTCAGCACCGACGGCGGCTCGATCAGCACCAACACCGCGACCTGCGCGACCATCAACAAGTTCGGCGGATCGACCACGATGGTCCCCGGCCAGACCGTCACCACCGCGATCACGCTGAAGAACACCGGCACCGTCGCCGCCAACACCTTCACGCTGACCCCCGGCGCCACCTGCTCGCAGAGCAACAACGTCGCGGCCGGCGCCTCCGGCTCCGCCACCGACTTCTGCGGCAAGCTCAACGTCGTGATCACCTCGGGCGGGACCACCGTCTTCACGGGCACCGCCGCGACCCTCGCCGGCTCGGCCGTCAAGACCCTCAACACCGCCCCGGTCACCCCCGGCACCTCCACCCCCTTCTCCATCGCCGTGACCCTCGACTCGTCGGCCACCAACGCCTACCAGGGCCTGTCCGCGTCGCTCCCGCTCACCTGGACCTTCGCGAGCTGATCCCCTCTCCACCCGGCCCGGAGCGCCCCCGCGCGACGGGCCGGGTGGAGAGGGGATCAGCTCGCGAAGGTCCAGGTGAGCGGGAGCGACGCGGACAGGCCCTGGTA
>NZ_PSWB01000024.1:0-66376 GCF_002931865.1 Rathayibacter sp. AY1C7
AGAAGCGCGCGCGGGCCCAGGCCGCCTCGGCCGGCGCCTCCCGCCCCGCCGCCCGACCCGCGACGGCACGCCCTGCGACCGACCGCCCTGCGACCGCCCCTCCGGAGGACCCATGATCCTGCTCCGCCTCGCCTCCGCCTACGCGAAGCCCTACGCGCGCTGGGTGGCCGCCGTCGTCGTGCTGCAGCTCGTCGCGACGCTCGCCGCGCTCTACCTGCCGAGCCTCAACGCCGAGATCATCGACCAGGGCATCGGCCGCGGCGACACCGACTTCATCTGGGGCACCGGCATGACCATGCTCGGCGTCTGCGTCGTGCAGGTCGCCGCGGCGATCGGAGCCGTCTACTTCGGCGCCCGCACCGCCATGTCCGTCGGCCGCGACCTGCGCCGCGACGTCTACCGCCGCGTCGACTCGCTCAGCGGGCTCGAGGTCGGCGGCTTCGGCACGGCCACCCTGATCACCCGCGGCACGAACGACGTGCAGCAGGTGCAGATGCTCGTGCTGATGACCCTCAACTTCATGGTCTCCGCGCCGATCATGTGCGTCGGCGGCATCGTCTTCGCCCTGCGCGAGGACGCCGGCCTCTCCTGGCTGGTCTGGGTGTCGGTGCCGCTGCTGTTCGTCGTGGTCGGCTTCCTGGTGTTCCTGCTGCTGCCGCTGTTCCGCCTCATGCAGGACCGGATCGACGGGATCAACAGCGTGCTGCGCGAGCAGATCACGGGCATCCGCGTGGTGCGCGCCTTCGTGCGCGAGCCGTTCGAGTCCGAGCGGTACCGCAAGGCCAACGCGGCGATCACCGAGGTGTCGATCAAGGTCGGCAACATCTTCGTGCTGATGTTCCCCGCGATCATGATGATCCTGCACCTGGCCACCGCGGCCGTGCTGTGGTTCGGCGGGCAGCGGGTCGACGCCGGTCAGATGCAGGTGGGCTCGCTCACCGCGTTCCTGCAGTACCTCCTCCAGATCCTCACCGCCGTGATGATGGGCGTCTTCATGGTGATGATGATCCCGCGCGCGGTCGTCTGCGCCGAGCGGATCCAGCAGGTGCTCGACGCCCGCACCAGCCTCACCACGCCCCAGGGCGGAGCCCCGACGCCCGCGCGCGGCCGCGTCGAGTTCTCCGGAGTCGTCTTCGGCTACCCGGGCGCCGAGCGCCCCGTGCTCTCGGGCATCGACATCGTCGCGGAGCCGGGCCGCACCACGGCCGTCGTCGGCTCCACCGGCGCCGGCAAGACGACCCTGCTCGGCCTCGTGCCGCGCCTGTTCGACCCGCAGGAGGGCACCGTCACGATCGACGGCGTGCCCGTCTCCTCCCTCGACCGGGCGCAGCTCGCCGAGGTGATCGGGCTCGTGCCCCAGCGCCCCTACCTCTTCTCGGGGACGATCGCCTCGAACCTGCGCTTCGGCCGCCCCGACGCGACGGACGCCGAGCTGTGGGAGGCGCTGCGCATCGCCCAGGGCGAGGACTTCGTGCGGAGCAAGGAGCACGGGCTCGACGAGCCGGTCTCGCAGGGCGGCACCAACGTCTCCGGCGGGCAGCGCCAGCGGCTCTGCATCGCGCGGGCCCTCGTCGCGAAGCCGCGGGTCTACCTGTTCGACGACTCGTTCTCGGCGCTCGACGTCGCGACCGATGCGCGGCTGCGGGAGTCGCTGGCCGACGCCACCACCGACGCGACCGTGATCATCGTGGCCCAGCGGGTGTCGACCATCCGCCACGCCGACCAGATCGTCGTGCTCGACGCGGGCCGCGTCGTCGGCCGCGGCACGCACGACGAGCTCCTCGAGACGAACGCGACCTACCGCGAGATCGTCGAATCCCAGCTGAGCGTCGAAGGAGTGTCCTGAGATGGCGCGCACACGCGACTCCACCGCCCCCGAGGAGACGACGTCCCCCGAGCCCGAGTTCGAGCCCGGCGAGGGCGACGGCGGCATGTTCGGGGACGGGCCGCCCGCCCGCAAGGCGCAGAACTTCTGGCCCTCGGCCAAGCGCCTCTTCTCGCTGCTCGGCCCCGAGCGCGCCCGGATGGTCCTCGTGGTCGCCCTGGTCTCGCTGTCGGTCGTCCTCACCGTCATCGCGCCCAAGATCCTCGGGCAGGCGATGGACACGATCTTCAACGGCGTGATCGGCTCCCAGCTCCCCGCCGGCGTCCCGCTCGAGCAGATCATCGAGCAGCAGCGCGCCTCGGGCAACGGCACCTTCGCCGACATGCTGGCCAAGACCGACATCGTGCCCGGCGCGGGCATCGACTTCGTGGTCCTCGGCCGCCTGATCATCATCGTGCTGCTGATGTACGTCGTCGCGTCGGTGCTCATGTGGGCGCAGGGCTACATCCTCAACGGCCTCGTGATGCGGGTGGTCTTCGGCCTCCGTCAGGACATCGAGGCGAAGCTCAACCGCCTCCCGCTGCGCTTCTTCGACACCCGGCAGCGCGGCGACGTGATGTCGCGCGTCACGAACGACGTCGACAACATCCAGACGGCGCTGCAGCAGGCCTTCTCGCAGCTGGTGCAGTCGGTGCTCACCATCATCGGCATCGCCGCGATGATGTTCATCGTCTCGTGGCAGCTCGCGCTGATCGCGCTGATCTCGATCCCGCTCTCGGGCGTGATCGCGGGCGTGATCGGCGCCCGCTCCCAGAAGCTCTTCGCCGCCCAGTGGAAGAACACGGGCGCGCTCAACGGCCACATCGAGGAGACCTTCTCCGGGCTCGAGATCGTCCGCGCCTTCGGCCGCGACCGCGAGATGCTCGAGGAGTTCGACCGCCGCAACGACAGCCTCTACACCGCCTCGTTCGGCGCCCAGTTCGTCTCGGGCATGATCATGCCCGCGATGACCTTCGTCTCCTACCTCTCCTACGTGCTCATCGCCGTGGTCGGCGGCCTGCGGGTCGCCTCAGGTCAGCTGACGCTCGGCGACGCGACCGCGTTCATCCAGTACTCGCGCGAGTTCACCCAGCCGGTGACCCAGCTGGCGAGCATGGCGAACATGCTGCAGTCCGGCGTCGCCTCGGCCGAGCGCACGTTCGAGCTTCTCGACGCCGAGGAGCAGGAGCCGGAGACGGCGACCGCGTCGCTCCCGCAGCGCACCGACGGCCACGTGGAGTTCGAGGGCGTCTCGTTCTCGTACGACCCGGAGCAGCCGCTGATCGAGGACCTGACCTTCTCGGCGCAGCCCGGGCAGACGGTCGCCATCGTCGGTCCGACCGGGGCGGGGAAGACCACGCTGGTCAACCTGGTCATGCGCTTCTACGAGCTCACCGGAGGGCGCATCCTGCTCGACGGCGTCGACATCACGAGCCTCGCGCGCGGCGATCTGCGCTCGCGCGTGGGCATGGTGCTGCAGGACGCGTGGCTCTTCCAGGGCACCATCCGCGAGAACATCCGCTACGGGCGCCTGGACGCGACCGACGAGGAGATCGTCGACGCGGCGAAGGCCACCATGGTCGACCGCTTCGTGCGCCAGCTGCCCGACGGCTACGACACGGTGCTGGACGCCGACGGCGGCAGCGTCTCGGCGGGCGAGCGGCAGCTGATCACGATCGCGCGCGCGTTCCTCGCGAACCCGTCGCTGCTGATCCTCGACGAGGCCACCTCCTCGGTCGACACCCGCACGGAGCTGCTCGTGCAGCACGCGATGAACGCGCTGCGCACCGACCGGACCTCGTTCGTCATCGCGCACCGGCTCTCCACGATCCGCGACGCCGACACCATCCTGGTGATGGAGTCGGGCCGGATCGTCGAGCAGGGCGCGCACGAGGCGCTCCTGAAGCAGCGCGGCGCCTACTACGAGCTCTACATGACACAGTTCCGCGGAGGAGGCGACGAGGCGGGAGAGCACGCCGCAGCGGGCGCGCTCCCGAGCGGGGGAGGGGTCGCCCCGTAGAGTAGGCGCGTGACCGACGCACGCCAGCAGCTCATCGAGTACATCGGCTCCGACGCCGTCTTCCACGGGGACTTCACCCTCACGAGCGGCAAGAAGGCGTCGTACTACGTCGACCTGCGCCGCGTGAGCCTGGACCACCGCGTCGCGCCGCTGATCGGGCAGGTCATGCTCGACCTCATCGCGCCCATCGAGCGCGTCGACGCCGTCGGCGGCCTCACCATGGGAGCCGACCCGATCGCCGCCGCGATCCTCCATCAGGGCGCCGCCCGCGGTCTCGCCTACGACGCGTTCGTCGTGCGCAAGGAGCCCAAGGACCACGGCCGCGGCCGGCAGGTCGAGGGCCCCGACCTCGAGGGCAAGCGCGTCGTCGTCGTCGAGGACACGTCCACCACCGGCGGCTCGCCGCTGAAGGCGATCGAGGCCCTGCTGAAGGTCGGCGCCGAGATCGCAGGAGTCGCCGTCGTCGTCGACCGCGCGACCGGGGCCCGCGAGATCATCGAGGACGCCGGTTACCCGTACTTCGCCGCGATCGGTCTGGCCGACCTCGGCCTGAGCTGATGGTCGACGAGGGGGGACGCGGCGGGGGCCCGGGAGGCGGCGAGCACCCGGAGCCGGAGCGCCGCGGGTCCGAGGGCCGCGAGCCGGAGGGCCACGAGCCGGAGCCTGCCGGATCGGAGACCTCCGAGCCGGAGCGTGCCGAGCCGGAGCGACCCGAGCCGGAGCGTCCCGTCGGCAGCAGCGAGTGGCTGCTGCAGCAGCTCAGCGGCGGCCGCCTGAAGAGCATCTTCGATTCGCCCCGCCCCGTCCCTCCCGTGGAGGAGTCGCGCGCGGAGCGGACGTCCGGTCCTGCTGAGTCCGCAGCCGACGAGGCCCACGCGTCAACGGAGGAGCGGAGCGTTGCGAGTGAGTCGGCCTCCTCTGCCGACGCGGCCGGACCGTCCTCGGGCGACTCCGACTCCGACGCTGCGCCGCGCCGTGCCCCTGCCGCTCCGGTCGGCCTGTGGCCGGGGGAGCCCGTGCTGAGTGCGACGCCCGCCGCCGAGGAGGCCGGCGGCGACCTCCCGAACCCCGCGGACGACTCCGCTCCGGTGGAGGAGCAGGACGCCGACGCCGACCGCGGAACGGTCGCGGAGCCGGAGCGCTCCTCCGGCCGCGACGGCGTCCCCGCCGAGGGACGGAGCTCTCCGGGCCCTGACACGGGAGCCCCTGACACGGGAGCCCGCGCCATGGGAGCGCCCGAGACGGGTGCCCGTGAGGCGAGTGCCAGCGAGACGGGTGCCCGAGAGACGGGTGCCGGTGGGACGACTGCCCGCGACACGAGTGCCTCCGACGCGGACGTGTCCGACGAGGACGCCTTCGACGCGTTCTTCGCCCCCCTCCGCGACGACAACGCCGACGGCTCCGGCTCCGACGCCTCCGCCGATGCCGGCCGCACCGAGGTGCACCGCCGCGGGGCGGACTCCGTGCGCCCGGTCCTGCCGCACACCGACCCTCCCGCCGACCTGCCGACCGCCCCCGCCGGACTCCGCAGCGCCCACCGGCCGGACGATGAGCCCGATGCCGGATCCTCGGCCGACGTCGACCCGGCGGACCGCTCCGGCGCCCTTTACCCCGCTGACGGACGCCCGGTCGGCGCGACCCCGCCGACTCCGCGCGAGCCGACTCCGCCCGCCGTCTACGAGTGGCCCGACCCGCGCGGGGACTGGGACCAGCCGCCCGTGTGGGAGCAGGTCGTCGCTCCGCAGGACGAGCCCGACGAGGACGGCGGCGACGAGGAGCTGTGGCGCGAGACCGCCGGCGCCTACTCGTGGAACCTCGAGCCGGCCGCCGAGCCCGCCGACCGCGCCGAGCCCGCGCCCTTCCGCACCGCTCCCGCGGCCGCCCACGTCAACGCCGCTCCGCCGCGGAAGCGCCGCTCCGCCCGGTCCCGACCCGAGAGCCGCGAGCGCGACTCGGCGCCCGCCCCAGCGCCCGCGTGGCGCACGCTCAGCCGACGCCGGCTCCTGATCGGCCTGATCGCGGCGGGTGCGGTGATCCTCCTCGCCGGGCTCTTCGCGATCGGCATCGCCGTCGGGAGCGCCGGCGGCCGAGCAGAGCCGCAGGCCGTCCCGGTCGTCAGCGAGACGCCCACGGCGGAGCCGAACCCCTCGCCCACGCCGACCGCGACCCTCCCGACCGTCGGACCGCTGCCCGTCGGCACCTGGGCCTGGAGCGCGCTCCTCGGCGGCGAGTGCGTCGAGCCCTTCGACTCCGTCTGGGCGGAGGAGTTCACCGTCGTGGACTGCGCGGGGGCCCACTCCGCCCAGCTCGTCTCCACCGCGGAGCTGACCGACGCGGCGTTCCCCGGCCAGGACGCCCTGGCCGTCACCGTCTCCTCGCTCTGCCAGGCGCAGGGCGTCGTGGACGTCGCCGCGGCCGAGACCTACGGCGACGTGCAGGTCGCCGGTGCGTTCCCCGTCACCCAGGAGCAGTGGGACGCGGGCGAGCGCAGCTACTACTGCTTCGTCGACCGGGCGGGCGGCGGCGAACTGACCGGCTCCCTCGCCGGCACTCCCGCGGCCTGACGCGCGCCGTCCCTCAGGCTTCGGGGGACGCCGCCGGGCACCGGCCCGGTGCACCCGGCCGAGCCGCGGAGCGCCCAGTAGGATCGCTCGTCGTGCAGGAGAACGAGGCGACCCCCGCGACCGGACCCACCGCCTCCGTGGAGCTCACCACGAACGGCGTCGGCCCCTGGCAGGGCGAGCGGCCCGAGGACGACCGCCTCGACCCGGAGCTGCTGGAGCGTGGCGACGCGCGCAACGTGGTCGACCGCTTCCGCTACTGGCGGATGGACGCGATCGTCGCGGAGCTCGACCGCACGCGGCACCCGTTCCACGTCGCGATCGAGAACTGGCAGCACGACATGAACATCGGCTCGATCGTCCGCAGCGCGAACGCGTTCGGCGCGGAGGGCGTCCACATCGTCGGCCGGCGGCGGTGGAACAAGCGCGGCGCGATGGTCACCGACCGCTACCAGCACGTCCAGCACCACGAGACGGTGGCCGACCTCGTGCAGTGGGCCGCGGAGGCGGACGTGCCCCTCCTCGCCGTCGACAACGTCCCCGGCTGCGTGCCGCTCGAGACCTACCGGCTCCCCGAGCGCTGCCTCCTGCTGTTCGGGCAGGAGGGACCCGGCCTCTCGGAGGAGGCGATCGCCGCCTCGGAGGCCGTGCTCGAGATCACGCAGTTCGGCTCGACCCGGTCGATCAACGCCTCGGCGGCGGCAGCCGTCGCGATGCACGCCTGGGTGCTGCAGCACGTCCGCTTCTGACCCCCGCGAGCCGCGGTGCCGTGTCAGGAAGCGGCGCCCGACCCGCTGCCGGGCCGCCGGGACTCAGACCGCCGAATCCGGCGGGAACTCCGTCTCCAGCGGCTCCGACGACAGGAGCTCGTGCACCCCGCTCAGCACCTCGTCCGGGCGGAACGGATAGCGCTCGATCTCGGCCTCGTCGCTGATCCCCGTCAGCACCAGCACGGTGTGCAGGCCCGCCTCGATGCCCGCGACGATGTCGGTGTCCATCCGGTCGCCGATCATCCCGGTGTTCTCGCTGTGCGCGCCGATCTTGTTCATCGCCGAGCGGAACATCATCGGGTTCGGCTTGCCGACGACGTACGGATCCTTGCCCGTCGCCTTCGTGATGAGCGCCGCGATCGCCCCCGTCGCCGGGAGCACGCCCTCGGCGCTCGGCCCCGTCGCATCGGGATTGGTGACGATGAAGCGCGCACCCGCGACGATCAGGCGGATCGCCTTCGTGATCGCCTCGAAGCTGTAATTGCGGGTCTCGCCCACGACCACGTAGTCCGGCGCCGTCTCCGTCATGATGAAGCCCGCCTCGTGCAGCGCGGTGGTGATCCCCGCCTCGCCGATCACGAACGCGCTCCCGCCCGGCTTCTGCGACGCGCAGAAGTCCGCCGTCGCCAGAGCGCTCGTCCAGATCCGCTCCTCCGGCACGTGCAGCCCCGACCCGCGCAGCCGCGCCGCCAGATCCCGCGGCGTGAAGATCGAGTTGTTCGTCAGCACCAGGAACGGCGTGCCCGAATCGGTCCACTCCTGGATCAGCTCGGGCGCGCCGGGGAGCGCCTTGTTCTCGTGCACCAGCACGCCGTCCATGTCCGTGAGCCAGGCCTCGACTTCACTGCGGTTCGTCGCCATGGGTCGATGCTATCGGCGGCACCCCCGCGCACGACGGCGACGACCGGCGAACCGCCCGGCTCCCTCCGCTGACGCCCCTGTGGAGGGACGACCGTCGTGCGCCGGACGGCCGGACCCCGGACCCGCACAGCCGCGAGCGGGATAGCCTGGGAGGCATGAGTGGCGAGAACCTGCTGGGCCCCGAACCGACCCTCCTCCCCGACGAGCCCGCGGTCACCGCGGCCCTCGCGAAGCACGCGAACCCGGGAGCCGTCGAATTCGCCGCCCTCGCCGCCGCCCACCCGCGCTCCCCGCTGGCCTGGGCACTCCTCGCCGACAGCGTCTGGGGCATCGACGCGGCCCTCCCCTCCTACGCCTACGCCCGCGTCGGCTACCACCGCGGCCTCGACCTCCTCCGCGGAGCCGGCTGGCGCGGCCAGGGCCCCATCCCCTGGCGCCACGGACCCAACCGCGGATTCCTGCTCTCCCTCTACGCCCTCCGCCGCGCCGCCGACTCCATCGGCGAGACCGAGGAGGTCACCCGCCTCACCCAGTTCCTCCAGCAGGCCGACCCGATCGCCATCGAGGAGATCGAGCGGTACCACGAGGACGCGTTACCCCCTACCGCCGCCATCATCATCCTCGGCAACGACTAGGCGCCGCCCGGGTGCGGTTCTGGCGGCGTTGTCGTCGGGCGCCGTAGCGCCGCTACGGCTTCCTCCTCCGCCTTGCCAGAACCGCACCCGGACGCCGCCTAGCCCTGTGCTGGTGGGGTGGGCGCCGTGCCTGCGGCACGAGCCTGCTCGCGCGGGAGTGCGGGGGCCGTGCCTGCGGCACGAGCCTGGTCGGGGGGAGTACGGGGGCCGCGCCTGCGGCGCGAGCCGGGTCGGGGTGGAGGAGTCGGGCCGTGGTTGCGGCACGAGCGTGGTGCGGGTGCTGGAGGGTCGGGCCGTGCCTTCGGCACGAGCCGCCTCGGGCGCTGGGGTGTCGGACGTGCGTTCGGCGCGAGGCCGGCCTCGGGTGGCGGGTGATCTAGGCGGCGCGAGAGGGCTGCGGCAGGATGGGGGGATGGACGGCGGGGCGGTGGAGCGGCTTCTCGAGGGGCTTCCGGGAGCGGAGGCGGGGTTCCCGTTCGGGGAGGGGATCCGGGTGTGGAAGGTCGCGGGGAAGGTGTTCGCGCTCGAGTCGGAGCGGTTCGGGCGGCCGGTCGTGAGCGTGAAGGCGCTGCCCGAGAACGTGGTGCACCTGGTCGCGGGGGTCGACGGGATCGAGCCCGGCTACCACCTGAACAAGAAGCACTGGGTCACCGTCGACGCCGGCGGGACCGTGGAGCCCGAGCTGGTGCTCGAGCTCATCGAGGAGTCGCACGCGATCGTGGTCGCGAACCTGCCGAAACGGCTCCGCCTCGCCCTCGACGGCACGGCGTCCGGATCGCTGAACGAGGACGTCTGACAGCGGCCGGGACGCGCAGGGCCCGAACTGGCCGAGCCTGGACGCGCTGCGCCCGAGGCCCCGACGGAGCACCGGACGCCTGACGGTGCCCGCCTGCGCAGCGCCTGGACGCGCGGGTGCACAGGACCCGCGAGGGGGCTCCGACGCCTGACGGCGGCTGGACGCAGGACGCCCGGCGACGCACCACGTCCGGGGCGTGCGATGGCCCCGGATGCACGCAATCCCCCGCCGCAGCAGGGGATCCCGGAACGTCGCGCGCGGAGCGGCTACAGGCCGTAGGAGCGGAGGTACGCGGCGGTGTCGTGCCAGCCCTCGACGGCGAAGCACTCGACGCCCATCGCCTTGACGGGGTAGTCGTTGCCGTCGGGGTCGAGGCGGTCGCCGACGAAGATCATGTCGTCGAGAGGGATGCCGGTGAGCTCGGTGAGCTTGTTCATCCCGTACGCCTTGTCGATGCCCTTGCGGGTGATGTCGACCGACGTCGAGCCGCCGGAGCGGACCTCGAGGTCGGGGAGCACGGCCTGCACCGCCTCGCGGAGGGTGTTCTTCTTCTCGCCGTCCGGGTCCCAGGCCTGCTTGACCTCGACGGGCGCGGACTGGCCGAGGGCCGAGAAGGTGATCTGCGAGTCGCGGTCCTCGAGGATCGGGCCCCAGGTCTCGGACTCCCAGTAGCCGAGCTCCTTCGCCTTCTCCTCGACGGCGGCGAGCGCGCGCGACTTCTCGTCCTCGGTGAGGTTCTCGGCGTAGATCTGCGCCCAGTCGCCGTTCTCGTACCGGTAGTACTGCGTGCCGCAGGTGGGCATGAGGTGCAGCTTCGCGAGCACCTCGGGGTCGGCGCCCTCGAGGCGGTCGAGCACCTGCATCCGGAACTGGCCGATCTGGCCGCCCGAGATGATGCACACCTCGGTGGCCTGGAGCAGCTTCACGAAGAGGTCGGCCATCGCCGGGTCGACGGGGGACTTCGAGGCGGCGAGGGTGTCGTCGAGGTCGAAGGCCATCAGGCGGGGCAGGGTGCTCATGGAACTCGTTTCACGGTCTGCGGACGGGGCGGTAACGAGGATACGGGGCGCCGCCGGAACGCGCGCGCGGTCGGCGCGAGCGGGCTCCGAGCGCAGACTGGGGGCATGACCGCCGCCACAGCGCCCGACGGAGGACGCCGCTCCGTTCCGCGCACTCTCGCCCGGATCCTCCTGGGCCTGGTGCTCGTCACGGCCGGCACGGCGCACCTGACGGTCGCGCGTCAGGCCTTCCAGGCGCAGGTCCCGCCGTGGCTGCCGGCCGACCCGGACCTGGTGGTCGTCGCGTCGGGCGTCGTCGAGATCGCGCTCGGGCTCGCGCTCGTCGTGCTCGTGCGGTGGCGCGTGCTCGTGGGAGTCGTGGTGGCCGCGTTCTTCGTCGCGGTCTTCCCGGGGAACATCTCGCAGCTGGTGACGCGGACGCCGGCGTTCGGCCTCGAGACGGACGCGGCGCGCGCGGTGCGGCTCGTCTTCCAGCCCCTGCTGGTGGTCTGGGCGCTCTGGTCGACCGGGGCGTTCTCGGCCTGGCGGGCCCGCCGGTCGCGACGCCGCGGGGACTGAGCCGCCGGTCCGCGGCCCGATCGTCCCGCGATCCTCCGGAACGACGAACGGCGGCCGGCGGGAGACCCCGCCGACCGCCGCCCGTGCCCTGCTCGGCTATGCCGCGAGGCGGCGTCGCGCGACGACCAGCGCGAGACCCGACAGCAGCAGCACGAGGGCTCCGCCGATCAGGCCGGCCGCGTCGGCGCCGGTGTTCGCGAGCGAGCCCGGGCCGGAGCCTCCCGCGACGGGGGCCGCCGTGGTGGTGGGGTGCGGCGACGGAGCGGTGGTGGGCTGCTCCGTCGGGGTGCCGGGCTCGGTCGGCGCCGGGGTGACCGGGACCTCGGCGGCGGGCTCCGTCGTCAGCGACCAGTTGGGGTCGTAGAAGTCGGCCTGGTCGATCACGCCGCGGGCGGTCGACCAGTCGATGAGGAGCTGGCGGATCTCGAGACGCTCGTCGTAGACGAGCGGTGCCTGCGCGACGGCCGGGTAGGCGCCTCCGCCGCTCTGGCGGTAGTTGTTGACCGCCATCACGAAGCGCTCGTCGTCGGCGACCGGGGTGCCGTCGGCGTGGGCGAGACCGCGGATCCGCGAGCCGGCGGGCTGGGAGACGTCGATCACGTAGTCCAGGCCCGAGATCGCGTCGTAGTTGTAGTCCGGGATGCCGTCGGGGCGGTCCTCGGTCGTCGCGTTGGTGCCGGTCTCGGGGTCGAACACGGCGCCCTCGGCGGTCTGCACGAAGTAGCGGGCCGAGAACTCGAGGTAGTCGCGCACCTCGGCTCCGGTCAGCTCCACTCCGCGGAGGGTGTTCTCGTAGATGTACAGGCCCGCGATGTCGCGGATGCTGACCTGCCCCTTCGGGAAGACGGCGGTGCGCGAGAACGGCGACGCCTGGGAGATCACCGGCAGGTCCGCCCACTCGGTGCCCTCGAGCGCCGTCTCGACGGTCTCGGCCTGGACGGTGTTGATGAAGTCGATGATCGGGGTGTCCTCGTAGCGCGAGGTCGCGGCCGAGAGCTCCTCGACCGAGTCGGCGACGGGGGTGTTCACGTACTCGATCGTGGCGGCGTGCTGCTCGGTGAGGGCGTCGACCAGTGCGGGCGACTCCTCGGCGATGTCCTTCGCGTAGACGGGCTGCGTGACGGGTGCGTTCCCGGCCGACCAGTCGACCTCGAGGCCGCCCGCGGCGTCCGGCACCAGGTTCAGGGTGACCTCGGTGAGGCCCTGCGCCCAGAACTCGGGCTGCGTGACCAGCACCTGCTCGCCGGCGACGTTGGTGAACAGCGTCTGCGGCAGGTCCTTGTGGCTGTGGCCGGCGACGACCACGTCGATGCCGGGGACCTGCGTCGCGATGTTGTTGACGACGTCCTCGTTGAGGTCGGCGGCGTCGTACTCGGCGTCGGGCACCGTGCCCTGGCCGGTGTGCGCGAGGACGACGACCACGTCCGCCTGCTCCTGCACGATCGGGACCCACTGCTTCGCGGCGGCGACCATGTCCTGGAACTCGAGGACGCCGTCGACGTACTGCTTGTCCCAGACGCGGACGCCGGGGGTGACGAGGCCGAGGACGCCGACGGTGACCGTCTTCCCGTCGATCTCGCGCTCGATCAGCGTGTAGGGGTCGTGGTACGGCTTGCCGGTGGCGACGTCGACGACGTTCGCGCCCAGCAGCGGGGCGTTCAGGTCGCCCTCGTACGCGCTGAGCATGTCGAGCCCGTAGTTGTACTCGTGGTTGCCGACGACCTGCGCGTCGTAGCCGATGGTGTTGAACGCGGTGGCCATCGGGTGCGTCGTCTCGCCGGAGAGGACGCCTGCGGCGCCGTCGCCGAGGCCGTAGTAGTAGGTGAGCGGCGTGCCCTGGATCGCGTCGCCGTTGTCCATGACGAGCACGGACTCCTCGCCCTTCTCGGCGCGGAGGCGGTCGACCTCGGTCGCGACGCGGGTGAGGCCGAGCGCACCGTCGGCCGGGTACGGCGCGTTCGCGAAGTAGTCCCAGTCGTAGACGTGCCCGTGCGTGTCGGTCGTCGACACCAGGGTGAGCTCGACGCCGTCGTCGAGAGGGGCGGCCGAGGCGATCGGAGCGGCGGTGGCGGCTCCGAGTGCGACGACGGCGAGGAGGCTTGCGGCGCGGAGTCTGCGCATCGTGGTCCTGTTCGCGTGATGAGTGGAGTGTGAACGTCCTCGAATCTATGCGCCGCGTGTGAACTGCGCATGACGGGATCGAGAGCATTGCTCGGCGATGCGTCCGCGGTGCCGGCCCGGAGCCGGGGGAGTCCGCGGTGCCGCCCCCGCGCGCTGGAGCCGTCCTCCGGCCCCTCCGCTAGAATCGATCGGCTGGTCGCGCGGAGGCGGCACGACTGCCGCGCCGCACCCGCCCACCCCCGCCCCTCCCGTCGAGAAGGACACGCCATGCCAGCAATCGTCATCACCGGCGCCCAGTGGGGCGACGAGGGCAAGGGACGCGCCACCGACCTCCTCGGCAGCCGCGTCGACTACGTCGTGAAGTTCAACGGCGGCAACAACGCCGGGCACACCGTCGTCGTTGGCGACGAGAAGTACGCCCTGCACCTGCTCCCCTCCGGCATCCTCACCCCGGGCGTCGTCCCGGTCATCGCGAACGGCGTCGTCGTCGACATCGAGGTGCTGTTCCACGAGCTCGAGGCGCTGAGCGCCCGCGGCGTCGACGTGTCGAAGCTGCTCGTCAGCGCCAACGCGCACGTCATCACCAGCTACCACCGCACCCTCGACAAGGTGACGGAGCGCTTCCTCGGCAAGCGCCAGATCGGCACCACCGGCCGCGGCATCGGCCCGGCGTACGCCGACAAGATCAACCGCGTCGGCATCCGCATCCAGGACCTCTTCGATGAGAACATCCTCCGCCAGAAGGTCGAGGGCGCCCTCGACCAGAAGAACCACCTGCTGGTGAAGGTCTACAACCGCCGCGCGATCCTGGTCGAGCAGGTGCTGGAGGACCTGCTGCAGTACACCGAGCGCCTGCGCCCGATGGTCGCCGACACGTCGCTGGTCCTCTCGCAGGCGCTCGACGCGGGCAAAACGGTGCTGTTCGAGGCCGGTCAGGCCACGATGCTCGACGTCGACCACGGCACGTACCCGTTCGTCACCTCCTCCAACGCGACCTCGGGTGGAGCGGCCACCGGGTCCGGAGTCGCGCCGAACCGCATCGACCGCGTCATCGCGGTCATCAAGGCGTACACGACCCGTGTCGGCGCCGGCCCGTTCCCGACCGAGCTCTTCGACGAGTGGGGCGAGTACCTCCGCCGGCAGGGCTTCGAGTTCGGCACCACGACCGGCCGCCCGCGCCGTTGCGGCTGGTACGACGCCCCGATCGCCCGCTACTCGGCGCGGATCAACGGGGTCACCGACTTCGTCCTCACCAAGCTCGACGTGCTCTCGGGCCTCGAGACCATCCCCGTCTGCGTCGCCTACGACGTCGACGGCGTGCGCCACGACGAGGTCCCGGTCTCGCAGAGCGACTTCCACCACGCGAAGCCGATCTACGAGGAGTTCCCCGGCTGGCAGGAGGACATCTCCGGCTGCCGCGAGTTCTCGGACCTGCCGCAGACCGCGCAGGACTACGTGCGCGCGCTCGAGGCGATGAGCGGCGCCCGGTTCTCGGCGATCGGCGTCGGCCCGGAGCGCGAGCAGGTCGTCGTGCTGCACGACCTGCTCGACTAGAAGCGGCGAGGAGCCGGGTCGGGCAGCCCTCTCGGAGGCGGCCGACGTGTTCATAACCGAGGAAGAACGTCGGGGACCTCGCGGAGTGACGCGGATCCCGGGCCCTCTCGACGAATTCTTCCTCCGGTGTGGACACGACCGCCGCCGAGCGCGCCGGATAATCGGCGCATGCAGATCTACGCCGACCTCCCGGCCGTCCGCGCGCGGCAGATCCTGGCCGACGCCCTCGCTCTCGGCGTGGCCGTCGTGGCGATCGCCGCGGGGATCGCGGTCGGCTCGCTGATCGCCGGCCTGGCCGAGATCGGCCGGCGGCTCGAGAGCGCCGGCAGCGGCTTCGGCTCGACCATGAGCGACGCCGGGACCACCCTCGGCGGCATCCCCCTGCTCGGCGACGCCGTGCGCGCGCCGTTCGACGAGGCGAGCGGGGCCGGCTCCGTGCTCGCCGCCGCCGGACGCGACCAGCAGCAGCTCGCGAGCGCCCTGGCCGTGGTCGCCGGGCTCGCCGTCGGGGGCCTCCCCCTCCTGCTCCTGGCCGTGCTCTGGCTCCGGCCCCGGCTCCGCTTCGCCCGCCGGACCGCCGAGCTGCGCGCCCTCGGCTCGACCGGCGGCGGAACCGAGCTGCTGGCCCTGCGCGCGCTCACCCAGGCGTCCCCCCGCGACATCCTCGCCGCGCACCCGGAGGCCGCCGCGGGCTGGCGGACCGGTGACCCCGCCGTCACCGCCGCGCTGGCGGCCCTCGCCCTCCGCCGGGCGGGGCTCCGGCCCCGCTGACCCCGCAGGACCACCGCAGGACCACCGCGGGACCACCGCGGGTCCGCCGGAGGGATGACGCCGCGAGCCACTGCGGACGACGCCGGCGACACGGGTGCCTCCGTAGCGTCGAGGACATGCAGAACCAGACCTCCTCCGTCGTGGCGCGCGTCGAGGGCGTGCGCAAGCTCTACGGCAGCACGCCGCCCGTCGTCGCCCTCGACGACGTCACGCTCTCGATCGAGCGGGGCGAGTTCACCGCCGTGATGGGCCCCAGCGGATCCGGCAAGTCGACGCTCATGCACGTCCTCGCCGGCCTCGACACCGCCTCCTCCGGCCGCGTGTTCCTCGGGGACGCCGAGATCACCTCGATGAGCGACGCCGAGCTGACCGTGCTGCGCCGCCGCAGCGTCGGCTTCGTCTTCCAGGCCTTCAACCTCGTCCCCACGCTCGACGTGCGCGGAAACATCCGCCTCCCGTTCGAGCTCGACGGCCGCTCCGTGACCGGCGACGAGGAGCAGTGGATCGCCCGGCTGATCGAGTCCCTCGGGCTCCGCGAGCGCCTCACGCACCGGCCCCACGAGCTCTCGGGCGGGCAGCAGCAGCGCGTGGCGATCGCCCGCGCCCTCGCCACCCGGCCGCAGCTGATCTTCGCCGACGAGCCCACCGGCAACCTGGACTCGCGCACCGGCCGCGAGGTCCTCAGCCTGCTCCGGGCCTCCACCCGCGAGTACGGCCAGTCGATCGCCATGGTGACCCACGACCCGATCGCGGCGGCCTACGCCGACCGCATCGTCTTCCTCCGCGACGGGGCCGTCGTCGACGACCGCCGCGGGATGAGCGCCGAGGAGATCTCGCGCGCGATGCTCACGATGGAGGGCGCGGCGTGAGCGGCGTGCGCACGGGCTCGAGCCAGGGCGGGGGCGCCATCGTCACCGTCGCCGCACTCGCCGCGGCGTTCGGCGCCGTGCTGGTGCAGGTCATCGCCGACATGGTCGCGGCCTTCGCGGCAGCGGGGATCGACGGCATCGGCCAGGTCGCCCTCATGCTCGGGATGGTCGGCGCCGTCTTCTTCGGCATCGCGGTGTTCGTCGGCGGGATCGTCACGGCCAACGCGGTCTCGACCGTCATCGCCGGGCGCACCCGCGAGATCGCCCTGCTGCGCCTGCTCGGCGCCTCCGGCCGGTCGCTGCGCAGCGGGATCGTCCGCACGGGCCTCCTGCAGGGGCTCCTCGGAGCGGCGATCGGCCTGGTCGCCGGCGTCGCTCTCGTGGCGCTCGCCGCGGAGCTCGCCATCCGGAGCGGCACCCTGCCCCGCTTCGACTACCCGCTCGTCTCGCCCGGCCTCGTGCTGCCGCTGATCGCCGTGGTCGCCTCGACGGTCATCGCCTCGTGGTCCGGATCGCGCCGCGTGCTCGCGGTCGCGCCGTCGCAGGCCGCCGGATCGTCCGCCGAGCCCCGCTACGAGGAGCTGCGCGGCCGCATCGCCCGCAACGTCACGGCGATCGTCTTCGTCGTGGTCGGCGCGCTGCTGCTCGCCGGCGGCGTGGTGTTCGGGCTGGCCAACCCCGGCGGCGTCCTGCTCGGGCTCGTCGGAGGCATGGCGTCCTTCACCGGCGTGATCCTCGGGGCGCCCGTCCTGCTCCCTCCGCTCACGGCCCTCGTGGGCCGCGCCTTCGGCCGGGGCCCCGTCGCCCGCCTGGCGTCCGCCAACGCCGTCCGCAATCCGGCGCGCAGCGCCCGCGCCGTCATCGGACTGGTCATCGGAGTGTCGCTGGTCACGATGTTCGCGGTCGCCGCCGCCACCTTCGGCACGATCATGGAGCGCTCGGGTGAGACGAATCCCGAGGTGATCGCGGCGTTCGAGCAGTTCATCCAGGTGAGCACCGCGGTGATGAGCGTCCTGCTCGGCTTCTCGGTCGTCCTGGCCGCCGTCGGGATGGTCAACACGCTGTCGCTCAGCGTGCTGCAGCGCCGGCGCGAGCTGGGCCTGCTCCGCGCGCTCGGCTTCACCGGCTCGCAGGTGCGGTCGATGGTGGTGCTCGAGGCGGCGCAGATGATCATCGCTGCCGCGGTGCTCGGCATCGTGCTCGGGATCGTCTACGGCTGGTGCGGCGCGATCTCGGTGTTCGGCTCGCTGCCGGGCATCGGACTGATCCCGCCGACCGTCCCGGTGCCGATCCTGGTGGCGGTGCTCGTGGTCGGTGTCGTGATCACGGTCGTCTCGGCCGTGCTGCCCGCCCGCCGCGCCACGAAGGTGTCGCCGGTCGCCGCTCTCGCCGTGGCCTGAGGACCGGCACCACGTAGAACCCGCGGCCCGAGGATCGGCGCCCTCACCACGGAGGACCCGGTGCCCCGAGGGCCGGCGCCGCGCAGAACCCGCAGCCGGAGGGCCGGCGCCCTCACACCACCGAGAACCCCGCGGCGAGGGGCTCCCGCCCGCTCAGCGCGAGCAGGAGCTCCTCGCCGCGTCCGGCTCGAGCGGCCAGCCCGCCGGTCAGCGCGCAGCACGCCTCGACGGCCTCGCCGGGCAGCACGTGCGGGATCCCGGTGGCCCGCGAGAGGTCGAGCGTGTGCACGACCAGCTCGAGCAGCCGGGTCCGGAGGTACTCGTCCAGCTCGATCGCGTGGCCGCCCACGGCGACGAGGCGGCCGGGACGCTGGGCGGCGACCAGCTCGACCGCGCGGCCCGCCGCCTCCGCCAGCGCCTGAGCCGGCCTGTCGCCGAGCAGCAGCCCCGCCTCGACCCCGCGCCGCGCCACCGCCGCGGGGTCGGCGACGTTCCCGGCCAGCGCGGCGTAGTAGTCGAGCGCGTCCTCGATGGTCGGCTCGGGCGGCTCCGGAGCGAGGAGGTACGCCTCGACCGTCAGCACCGCCCGCGACGCGTGGCCCGCGAGGCCGCGGACGTCCCAGACGCCGAGCCCCGGCTGCTCCCACTGGTCGTCCCGCACCTGCGCGAGCAGGCCGACGAGGGCGGCGGCGGCGGACTCGAACAGCGCGGCGGTGCTCATGGAGCCATGCTGGCACGGTGCCCCACACTGATCGCATGAGCAGTCCCCGCCGCCCCGGTCCCGTCACGCTCGTCGGCCGCTCGATCGTCCTCGAGCCGCTCGCCGCCGAGCACGTCGAGCCGCTCGGGCGGGCGATCGGGCGTCCGGAGGTGTTCGCCGGCGGCTACGGAGGAGGACCCGCCGGCCTCCCCGGCACCCCGGAGGAGTTCCGCGCCTTCGTCGACCGCTACTACCCCTGGGGCACGGGCCTGCCGTTCGCTGTGCTGCAGGAGGGGCGCGTCGTCGGCACGACCTCGCTGGCCGACTTCGACGAGACGCGCGAGGCGGCCCACCTCGGCTGGACGGCCTACGCGCCCGAGACGTGGGGCACCGTCGTGAACCCGGAGGCGAAGCGGCTGGTGCTCGGGCTCGCCTTCGACAGCGGCTACGAGCGGGTGAAGCTCCAGGCGGATGCGGTGAACGCGCGCTCGCGGGCCGCGATCCTCCGCCTCGGCGCCGTGTTCGAGGGGGTGCTCCGCCACGACCAGCGGCGGGCCGACGGCTCGTGGCGCGACACGGCCGTCCACTCGATCCTCGCGGCCGAGTGGCCGGCCGTCCGCGACGCGCTCGACCGCCGGATCGACGCGGCGCTAGCGCTCCCTCCCTCGACCGCGCAACCGCTGACCGGGCGGCCGCCCGAGGAGTAGGAAGGAGGCATGGAACGCATCCACTACGCCGGCAGCTCCGTGCTGACGGGTACCGCCATCGCGCGGTCGCTGCTGGCCTACGCGGAGGCGCTGGCGCTCACCAAGGGGTCGATCACGGTCGACATCCCGATCCGCCAGGAGTCCGGCCGGCCCGGACGGGCGGCGCTGCTGATCGGACCGGCGAGCCAGCTGTTCTCGGAGTCCGAGGACGACGGAGCCGAGGAGCTGCTCGACGAGGAGCTCGTCGAGCGCTTCACCCGCGAGACGGCCCGTCTGGGCGTCTCGCACCCCGTGGCCGAGGAGGACGGCGGCGCCGGGCCCCTCTCCGCCGTCGACACCGAGATCCCGCACTTCCACGGCGAGGACGACTCCTGGTGAGCATCCGGGGCGCCGGTAGGATCGACACTCACGACTCCGCCCGACCCTTCGCGGACGGGCGACTTCCCGAACGGAGAACCGCCTGATGGGGCGACTGATCTACGACTCGACCCTCGAGGCCGACTTCGACGACCGTCTGCTGGCGCACCTGCAGATCGTGATCGGCTCGAAGCTCGCGCGCAACGAGTCCTTCTACTTCTCGTGGAAGGACTCGCAGGCGGTCGGCGACGGACGCACCTCGATCTGGCTGCACCCCGCCATCCCGCTGCGCTTCAAGTACCACGGCGGCCGTGCCCCGAACATCAACCCGGACTGGATCCGCCAGCTGCTCGCCGACTCGCACACGGCGCACGGGCTGCGGATCAGCGAGGAGCCCCACGGGACCGCCCGTCAGAGCGAGGAGAGCATGCTGTGAAGCGCGTCGAGATCATCTACGGCGGAGCGCCGTTCAGCCTGAGCGAGACGTCGGCCGCGGAGGTGCGCGAGAGCATCGACCGCGCCCTGGACGGCTCCGCGTCGCGCTGGATCACGGTGAACCAGGGCGAGGGCGAGCCTCGCGAGACCTCGATCCTGATCACGCCGGGAGTGGCGTTCTCGGTCGCCGACGTCGCGCACTGAGGTCGACGCCGCGGTCACGGTGATCGCCGCCGCTCACGCCGCCGGCCCGGGCCGGGGCGCTCGCACCGCCGGCCCGCCTCGGAACGACTGCCGTCCTCAGCGCACCCGCCCCGCTCAGCCCGCCAGCACGCGCGGGAACTCCCCCGGGATCTCGCTCGCAAGGTACCCGGCCGGGCCGATCCGTGCGGAGAGGCGCGTGTCCGCCTCCGTGTGCAGGAACGCGCCCCACGCGGCCGCGCCCATCGGATCGACGCCGCGCCCGCGCAGGCCCGCCGTCGCTCCGGCGAGCACGTCGCCGCTGCCCGCGGTGGCCAGCCCGGGGTGCTCGCCCTCGATCCGCACCGCGTCGCCGTCCGGCGAGGCGATCGTGTTGAACAGGCTCACCACCGCGCCGTAGCGCTCGGCGACAGCGAGGGCGGCCCGCTCGACGTCGTCGACCTCCTCGCCGAGGAGGCGGGACGCCTCCTGCGAGTTCGGGGTCAGCAGGAGCCGGCCCGCGAGCCTCCGCGCGAGACGGCGCTGCCCGGGCAGGACCCCGAGCGGGAAGGCGTCGAGGTGCACGGCCGGCACGTCGTCGAGGAGCGGAGCGAGGGCCCGCAGGGTCGCGGCGGTCGCGCGCGGGTCGTCCAGGCCGGGTCCGATCAGGGCGACGTCGGCGGAGGAGAGTTCGCCGGCCAGGACGTCGAGCCCGCGGCCCGAGACGGAGCCGGTGCGCGTCTCCGCGAGCGGGACCACTCCGCACTCCGGCAGCGCGACCGCGGTGGCCGACGCGACCGACTCGGCGACGCAGAGCGTGATGCGACCCGCGCCGGTCCGCAGCGCGGCGATCCCCGCGAGGATCGCGGCGCCGGGCGTCTTGCGGGCGCCGCCGACGACGACCACGTCGCCGCGGGAGTGCTTCGAGCCTCCGGGCTCCGGGAGGGGCCAGCGCTGCTCGAGCAGGGCGCGGGAGACGAGGTCACTCATGAGGGTCTCCTTCTCCGGCCGCGCGGTCGTCGTGCCGGGTGACGGGGGCGCCGGAGCGCTCGAGGTGGGACGTGCGGTTGAAGAGCTCGAGGCGCCACGCATCGCCGTCGCGGACGAGACGTGTGACGGAGCCGTTGGCGACGGGCGTCGAGGCGCCGATGTCGAGCAGCTCGTGCTCGGAGAGGCCCTCGAGGACGTAGCGGAGGACGAGGACGACCGCGTCGTGGCAGAAGAGGATCGCCGGCCCGGGAGGCGCGGCGACGGCGAGGTGGTCGACGAAGGCGCGGACGCGGAGCGCGAGGTCCGTCCAGGCCTCGCCTCCCGGCGGCCGGTAGTAGAACTTGCCGAGCCACTCGCGCCGCGCCGCCTCCTCGGGCATCCGGGCCCGCACGCCGGCGGAGGTGAGGCGGTCGGTGACGCCGAGGTCGCGGTCGCGCAGGCGCTCGTCGGGGCGCAGCCGCAGGTCGATGCCGGCCTCGCCGAGGGCGAGGCGGGCGGTCGCGGAGGCGCGGCGGTAGGGCGACGTCCAGGCGGAGGCGGGCCGCGCCTCCTCGGATAGCCAGCGGCCGAGCGCGCGCGCCTGGTCCTCGCCGGCGGGGGAGAGTTCGACATCGGGGTCGCGGCGGTCGACGGCGATCTCGTGCGCCCCCGAGGCCTCGGCGGCGCTCGCCGCGATGTTGGCGAGGCTCTCGCCGTGACGGACGAGGAGGAGCTCGGTCGGGCCGGTGGAGGAGGCGGGCATGGCTCCACGCTCCGCCTCGCGGGCAGGAGGCGCCAGGGGGTTCCGCCGCGGCGACGCGGGTTGCTACGGAGTCGTCAGGGGTTCCGCCGTCGTCAGGGCGCCTCTCCGTCGGCGCGCTCCTCCGCCGAGACCGCCGTGGCGACCGCGGTGAGCGTCTCGGGGTCGCTCAGGATGCGGAAGTGCCCGCCGGTCTCGATCCGGACGTTGACCGCGCCCTCGAGCATGCTGCCCTCCGGGATGTGCGGGTCGAAGAGGCCGAACACGGACGTGATCCGCGCGTTCGCTCCGGAGCGGCTCGACAGCAGCAGGGTCGTGGCGTCGCGCGGAGAGAAGGCGCGCAGGCTCCGGAGGACCAGGTAGGGCGCGTAGCGGGAGCCGCCGAACGGAGTCGCCACGGCGACCATCCGGTCGACCCGGCCGTCCGGGTCGAGCTCGGTCATCACGTACTTGCCGATCAGCCCGCCCTTGCTGTGGGCGACGATCACCACGTCGCGGAGCCCGTGCTCGGCGAGGTAGGCGGCCACGTCCTCGGCCGTCCGGGCGACCGGGCGGCCGTTGCGGCCGAGGCTCGTCAGCACGTGGAGAGGGTGCCCGCGCTCGTGCAGCGGATCGATGATCGGGCGGAGGAAGGACCAGGTCTCCCAGATCCCCGGCAGGACCACGACGGGCCGCCGGTCGCCGTCGAGGTAGTCGTCCGGGGCACGGCGCGAGAGGACGCCGCGCACCTGCCAGGCGACGGCGTAGGCGTAGTCGCGGATCCACCAGACGGCGTCGCGGACCAGGCGCCGGAGCCGGCTCATGCGGCCGGCTCCGACCGGAGGGGCAGGGGGGAGGCGGGCCTCTCGCCGAGCGCAGCGGCGAAGCGGAGGATCTCGCGGGCGAGCGCTCCGGGCTCGGTGCGGGGGACGACGTGGCGCGAGCCGGCGAACTCGACGAGCTGCCCCTCGCGCGCGTGGGCCGTGAGCCGCTCGCACCAGTCACGGGTGGCGATCGGATCGTCGCGGCCGCGGGCGACGAGGACCGGCACCTCCAGCCGGGCGACGCGCTCCTGCACCGGATGCCGCAGCATCTCGGGCAGCTGGCGCAGGTACCAGCGCAGGCCGCCGCGCAGGTAGTCGGCCAGCAGGATCGCGTCGACGCCCACCGGCTCGCCGAGGCAGTCCCGCAGCAGCGCGAGCCCCTGGCGGACCGCTCCGGGCCGCTGCGGATCCACCACCGGCCCGATGAGCACCGCGCCGTCGACGAGGCCGGGCGCGCGCAGCCCCAGCTCGACCGCCACCTGCGACCCCATCGAGTGCCCGACGACGACCGCGCGCGAGACGCCCAGTCCGCGGAGGACCTGCTCGACCTGCCGCGCGTGGTCCTCGAGGCCGACCCTCCGCCGCGGGCGCGCGTTCGCGCCGAAGCCGGCGAGGTCGACGCCGATCACCCGGCCGTGCCGCTTCAGGCGGGCGGCGAGCGGCGAGAAGGTGTGGTGCGACATCCCGATCCCGTGGATCAGGACGAACACCGCGCCCGCTCCGGCCGGACCGGTGTCGACCGTCCGCAGCGTGACGCCCTCGACCTCGTGTCGCACGGGGAGGACGCGGCGGGGCGGTGTCGGCAGCATCGTCCCAGGCTAGGGATCGGCGGCCGGCCGCGCGGGGGGATGCGCCCGCTCCCGCCGTGGTCTAGGCCGCATCCGCCCTGGGGAGGAGCGTTCACCCCGCCGGCCGCCGGCGGTCCCCGCCGAGCGTCCCGTCGTCCCCGCTGTCAAGCGGCTCCTCCGCGACGGCACCCCTGCCTAGCCTCGGAGGAGGGGGCCGGCGTGCGCCGCTCCCGGAGGGATGACGCCATGCGGATCGCGATCGTCGGGGCGACCGGCAACCTGGGGACGGCCCTGCTGCGGCGCCTGCACGGCGAGGCCGGGGTGGAGGAGATCGTGGGCATCGCCCGCCGGGCCCCTCGGCTCCGCTCGGAGGAGTACCGCGACGTGCGCTGGGTCGAGATCGACCTCGCGTCGAGCGTCGCCCCGCGGCGGCTCCGCGAGGCCTTCGCCGGCGTCGACGCCGTCGTCCACCTCGCCTGGGCGCTGCAGCCCAGCCACGACGAGCCGTTCCAGCGGCTGGTCGACGTCGGAGGCACTGCGGCCGTGCTCGAGGCGGTCGCCGCCGCGGGAGTCGGCCAGGTCGCCGTCGCCTCGTCCGTGGGCGCCTACAGCGCGGCGCCGAAGTCGATCCGGGTGACCGAGGACTGGCCCACGGGCGGCCTGCACACCTCGACCTACAGCCGCCACAAGG
The DNA here is from genome assembly GCF_002931865.1 of Rathayibacter sp. AY1C7. Lineage (NCBI taxonomy): Bacteria > Bacillati > Actinomycetota > Actinomycetes > Micrococcales > Microbacteriaceae > Rathayibacter > Rathayibacter sp. AY1C7. Next base: position 24,190 of record NZ_PSWB01000024.1, read on the forward strand.
CCGCGAACGAGCGGCAGCTCGACGCCTTCGAGGAGCGGCACCCCGAGATCGTCGTCACGCGCCTGCGCCCGGGGCTCGTCTTCCAGCGCGGAGCGGCGACCGAGATCGCCGGGCTCTTCGCCGGACCCCACTACCCGACGCGGTGGCTGAAGGCGGTCCGGATCCCGGTCCTTCCGCTGCCGAGAAGCATCGTCTTCCAGGGCGTGCACGCCGACGACGTGGCCGACGCCTTCTGGCGCGCGCTCGACCGGCGCGCCGGCGGGGCCTTCAACATCGCGGCCGAGCCGGTCCTCACTCCGGAGCGGCTGGCGCACGCCTTCGGCGCCCGCCTGGTCACGGTGCCGTTCGGGCTGCTCCGCTCCGTCGTCACCGCGACCTGGCACCTGCGCCTGCAGCGCACCGACGCGGGCTGGCTCGACATCGCGGGCAACGTCCCGGTGATGTCGACCGAGCGCGCCCGCGCCGAGCTCGGCTGGGCGCCGACCCGCACGGCCGAGGAGGCGCTCGCCGAGCTCGTGGCCGGCCTGGCCGACCGCTCGACCGTCCCGGGCTCGCCCCCGCTCCGGGGATGATCCGGCCGGTCGTCGATCGGAGGCGAGCCCTCCCGGTCAGTCGGCGACGCGGATGAGCACCTTGCCCGTCGCGCCCTGCTCGACCGCGTCGTGGGCGGCCGCGGTCTCCTCGAGCGGGAACCAGGTCAGCGGGAGGCCCGCCTCCTCGCCCACCGGGAGCGCGCCGTCGACGAGCGCCGCGGTGATGTCCTCGGCCGCGGCCTGCAGCGCCTCCTCGCCCACGGTGTAGAGCAGCAGGCCCTGCCAGCGGGCGTTCTTCGCGAAGCTCGCGACGATCGGCACGGTGAACTCGTCGCCGTTGTTGTTCGCGTAGTACCCGATGCTGCCGTGGTTGGCGAGCACCTCGACGTCGAGCGCGGCGTTCTGAGCCGGGGCGACCTCGACCACGTGCTGGACGCCCTCGGGGGCGAGCTCGCGGATCCGGTCGGCGAGCGCGTCGTCCGGGTACTGCAGCACGTGCTGTGCACCGGCCGCACGGGCGAGCCGCTCCTTGGGGTCGCTGCTCACCGTCGCGATGACGGTCGCCCCGGCCCAGACCGCGAGCTGGATCGCGGCGTGCCCGACGGCTCCGGCGCCACCCTGGACCAGGACGGTGCGACCGGCGAGGGCGCCGGGCGCGAGGCGGGAGGGGCCGTGCTCGTGCACGGTGAGGGCGCGGTGGGCGGTCATCGCGGGGACGCCGAGGCTCGCGGCGACGTCGGTGCCGACGCCCTCGGGCAGGCGCACGACGTGCTCGGCGGCGAGCACCGCCGACTCCTGCGCGGTGCCGGTGGGGCGGCGGTGCGCGGAGAGGTACATCCAGACCCGGTCGCCGACGGCCAGGCCCTCGACGCCCTCGCCGACCGCCTCGACGACACCGGCACCGTCCTGGTTCGGCACGACCTCGTCGAACGCGAGGTCGCCGTCGGCGCGCGCCTTCCAGTCGGTCGGATTCACGCCCGACGCCAGGACGCGGACGCGGACCTCGCCGGCGCCCGGCGCCCGCTCCTCCCGGTCGACGAGGGAGAGGACGGAGGAGTCACCGGTGCGGGAGTAGACGATCGATCGCATACGGAGGGCAAGGAGCGCGGGCGGCGGTGTATTCCCGGCGGCACGACGAAGGGCGGCGGGCCCGGAGGCCCACCGCCCTGTCAGCGCCGACGGATCAGTGCTGCACGTCCTCCTGGACGGCGTGCTTGGCCTCGCGGGCCGAGTCCTTCACGTCGTCGGTGGCGGAGGTGCCCGCCTCCTTGACGTTCTGCGCGGCGTCGGTCGCGGTCTCCTTGACTGAGGCGAAGGCCTGCTGCGCGGGCTCGCGGAGCTCGCTCGCCGCCTCCTTGGCCGCGTCGGTCACCTTGTCGACGACCGGCTGGGCCTGCTCCTTGACGCGGCTCGCCGCCTCCTTCTCCTTGCTGGAGGCGGGGATGAGCGAGGCGACGAGGAGTCCGGCGCCGAGGGCGATGAGCCCCACGGCGAACGGGTTGCCCTCGGCCTTGGCCTTCGCCGAGCCCGCACCGCTCGAGAGCGAGTCGGAGGCGTCGTGCGCCGAGCCCATCACCCGGTCGCGGACGGAGCCCACGGCCGACTTGACCTTGTCGGTCTGACGCTGCGCGATGGCGGACGGGCTGACCTTCTCGGCCAGCGCGTCGACGTCCCCGCCCAGCTCGAGGCGCGTGCGCTCGATGTCCGCCCGGATCTCCTCGGGTGTCTTGTTCTGTCCTGCGTCGTACGTCATCGTCCTGCCCCGTTCGGCTTGAGGGTGTCGGGAATCTTCTTGAGGGAGTCGACCGTCTCGGGAGCGCCGTCGACCTGCTTCAGGCTCTTGCGGCCCACCGCGTAGAGGATCGCGGCCACGATCGCCCAGATGACGGCCACGACCACTCCGGACCAGCCGTTGCCGATCAGAGTGCCCAGGCCCCACCAGAGGGCGATCGAGAGGAAGAGCACGGCCATCAGCGCGGCGTAGCCCGCCCCGCCGAGGAGGCCCGCTCCCTTGCCCGCCTTGCCGGCGGACTCCTTGAGCTCGGCCTTGGCGAGGGCCATCTCCTGGCGGATCAGCGTGGAGAGGTCGCGCGAGACCTCGCCGAGCAGATCGCCCAGCGACGTCGACCCGGCCCGCTGGTCGGGCGTCTCCGTCGAGCGGTGGACGCCCGTCGGGTCGGTCACAGCCGGCCGCCGTTCGGGAAGCCGCCGTCGAGCGGGTCGGCGACGGGCTCGGTCGGCGCGTAGTCGCGCTCGAGGGAGCTCGAGCCGACGGTGCCGTAGGCGGACGCGACGGGCGCGTCGTATGCGGAGGCGTCGGAGTACGCGGTGGTCGAGGCGGGGGCGTCGAACTCGGGCCCGTCGGTGCGGGTGCTCGTCGCCTCCTTCTCGTCCTTCGCCTCGGCGGTCAGGGCGCGGATGAGGCGCCCGCCGACGAGTCCCGTCGCCGCGGCGATGAGGATGAAGGCACCCGGGCGGCGGCGGGCGAACGCGCGGACGTCGTCGAGGAGCTCGGACGGGTCGCGGTTCTCGAGCCACGAGGCCACACCCTGCACGCGGGTGGCCGCCTGGGAGACGAGCTTCGCGGCGGCGTTGTCGCTGCCGCCCTCGCCGTTGGCCAGCGCGGTCAGGTCGTCACTGAAGGCGCGGGCGCCCTTGGCGGCGTTCTCCTTCTGGGCGTGGGCCTGCTCGGTGAGCTGGGTGCGGCTCTGGTCGTAGAGGTCCTTGACCTGGACCTTGGCCTCCTGGACCACGTTGGCGGCCTCGTCCTTGCCGGTCGAGAGCACTTCGCTCGCGGCCTGCTTGGCGTCGCCGGCGACGGCGCCGGCCTGGTCCTTGGCGGTGCCCGCGGCGGCGCTCGCCTTCTCCTTCGCGGAGTCGGCCGTGCCGCCCGAGGAGGAGCCGGAGGAGGTGTCCGTGGAGGCGACGTGCGCCCCGCTGTCGATGGGGGTCTCGGTCGCGCCGAAGTTCGCGGCGCCGTCTCCGAACGGAGGTGAAGCGGAATCGATGTTCGACATCGTCTGTCCCTTCCAGGATCGAGTGGGGAATGAATGCGTGCCGGCGTCGCCAGTCTGTTCGGGCCCTCGAGTACCGGGAAGGGCATAGCGGCTGACCCGCCGATGGGGCTACCATCCCGCGCCCACGAGGGCGGGTCCCGAGGGTCCGTGGATCGACTGCTCCGCCGCCGCGTCAAGCCCCTTCTGACCCGCGAACAGGGCTCCCTACCGTCGAGAGGACAGACATCGGACGTCCGCACCCGGATCCGCCCGGCTACCCCGGAAAGGCAACCAGTCATGTTCTTCCACCGTCAGGAACTCCAGTTCACGTCCACGCCCTCGAAGCCCGACGCGGTCTTCGCCCGCCGCTTCCAGGAGGTGCTCGGCGGCCAGTACGGCGAGATCACCGTGGCGATGCAGTACGGCTTCCAGGCCTGGAACGCCCACGACCCGGGCAAGTACCGGGACCTGCTCTTCGGCATCGGCGCCGAGGAGTTCGGCCACGTCGAGATGATCGCCGTGATGATCGCCCAGCTGCTCGAGAAGGCTCCGGTGGAGCAGTCCGAGGACGCGATGAAGAAGGACCCCGTGCTCGCGGCGGTCATCGGCGGCTCCGACGTGCAGCACGCCATCGTGGCCGGCGCCGGCGCGCGCCCCGTCGACAGCATGGGCAACCCGTGGCAGGGCTCCTACATCACCGCCAGCGGCAACCTGCTGGCCGACTTCACCGCCAACGCGAACGCGGAGATGCAGGGCCGGCTCCAGGTCGCCCGGCTCTACCACATGACCGACGACCACGGCGTGCGCGACCTCCTGTCGTTCCTCCTGGCCCGCGACACCATGCACCAGAACCAGTGGATCGCGGCGGCCGCCGAGCTGCGCGCGGAGGGCCGGGAGGACCTGCCCGTGCCCTCGAACTTCCCGATCTCGAAGGAGGAGCGCTCCGTGTCGCACGAGTACATCAACTTCTCGGACGGAGCAGCGGCCTCCGAGGGCAGCTGGGCCTCGGGCCCGACCCCGGACGGCAAGGGAGAGTTCAGCTACCGCGTCGCGGAGCCCGGCGGCAACGTCCCGATGCCCCCGCCCACGCAGCCGGACGAGCGCCTCTACGGCACCGACCCGAAGCCGAACATCGTCGAGAAGGCAGTGGGGGCCGTCAAGGACGCGGTGACGGGCAAGTGAGCGCCGCACGGGTCCTCGGGGCGCTCGGCGCCTCCGCTCTGACGATCGGCCTGCTGGCCGGCTGCACCGGCGACGCCCAGACGCCCTACCAGTCGGGGAGCGCGGTGCCCACCAGCGCCGACGACGGATCGTCGCAGACGCCCACGAACGCGCCCTCGCAGTCCGCTCCGTCCGAGTCCGCCACCCCGGCGACCTGATCCCGCGCCCTCGACCGGCCGGCACCGGTCGAGGGCGCGAATCATCGCAGTCCAGCGGGCGCCCGGGCAAGCCCCTTCCCGCTCCCAGGAAGCGGGCAGTTCCCGGTCCTACGGTCGTGCCAACGATCAGCGAAGGAGGCACCACCATGGGGCTCGATGACAAGATCAAGAACGCCGCTCAGGACATCGCCGGCAAGGCGAAGGAAGCCCTGGGCGACCACAAGAACGACGACAGCCTGAAGGCCGAAGGCCAGAAGGACCAGGCCGCGGCCTCGGCCAAGAAGGCCGGCGAGGACGTCAAGGACGTCTTCAAGTAGGTCTCGGCAGTACCGCGAAGGCGGCGCTCCCCTCGGGGGGCGCCGCCTTCGCTGTTCCCCGGCTAGGGGTGCAGGACGACCTTGATGCAGCCGTCCTCCTTCTTCTGGAAGGTCTCGTAGAGGGCCGGAGCGTCCTCGAGCGGCGCCCGGTGGGTCACGAGGTCCATCACGCCGAGCGGATCGGAGGAGTCCTCCACCAGCGGCAGCAGGTCGTCGATCCAGCGCTTCACGTTGCACTGGCCCATCCGCACCGTCACCTGCTTGTCGAACATCGACTTCAGCGGCATCGGGTCGGCCTCTCCGCCGTAGACCCCGCTCAGCGACACGGTGCCGCCGCGGCGCACCAGGTCGAGGGAGGCGTGCACCGCGGCGAGGCGGTCGACGCCGACCGTGTCCATCGCCTTGCGGGCGATCGGGTCGGGCAGGAGCCCCGCCATCGACTGCGCGAACGAGCCGACAGGCGAGCCGTGCGCCTCCATGCCGACCGCGTCGACGACGGAGTCGGGGCCGCGCCCGTCCGTGAGGTCGCGCAGCTGCGCGGCGATGTCGTCGGACAGGTCGAACGTCTCCACGCCGTACCGCTCGGCCATCGCGCGCCGCTCGGCGACGGGCTCCACGGCGAGGACGCGGTAGCCGCGGTGGGCGCCGATCCGCGCCGCGAACTGACCGACAGGGCCGAGTCCGAAGACGACCAGGGTCCCGCCGTCGGGCACCTGCGCGTACTCCACGCCCTGCCACGCGGTGGGCACGATGTCGCTGAGGAAGAGGTAGCGCTCGTCCGGCAGGTCCGTGCCGACGACGATCGTGTTGTAGTCGGCCAGCGGCACGCGGAGCAGCTCGGCCTGCCCGCCGGGGACCTGGCCGTACATCTTCGTGTAGCCGAAGAGCGCCGCTCCCGAGCCGTACTCGGTGACCTGCGTCGTCTCGCACTGCGACTGCAGCCCTCTGCGGCACATGAAGCACTCGCCGCAGGCGATGGTGAAGGGCACGACGACGCGGTCGCCGGGCTTCAGGGTGGTGACTCCGGAGCCCACCTCCTCGACGACGCCCATCGGCTCGTGGCCGAGCACGTCCCCGCGGTCGATGTAGGGCCCGAGTAGGCGGTAGAGGTGCAGGTCGGAGCCGCAGATCGCGGTCGAGGTGATCCGGACGATCGCGTCGGTCGGCTGCTGGATGCGGGGGTCGGGGACGGTCTCGACCGAGACCTTCTTGATGCCCTGCCAGGTGAGTGCTCGCATGCTCGTGTCCGTTCTCCGGCTCGCGCCGGTCGGGGTCGGTGTCCCTCCACCGCACACCCGGAGGGCGCCGAGGGGGAGGGGCTTGACGCTCCCCGGAGCGTTCCCGAGGGGGATTCCCGGGAGAACGCACGGACGTGCATCCCGCGTTCACCCGACTCACGGCGGCCGAGTGGTGGGATGGGGGGATGGATGCTCTCTACACCGCCATCGCCCACGCCTCCGGTGGAGGACGCGACGGCCACGTCCGCACCGAGGACGACCGTCTCGACCTCGACACCCGCGCCCCGCAGGAGCTCGGCGGCTCCGGCGAGGGGACCAACCCCGAGCAGCTGTTCGCGGCCGGCTACTCCGCCTGCTTCCTCAGCGCCCTGCACGGAGCCGGTCGCCAGCTGAAGATCGACACGACCGACGCGGCCGTCTCCGCCAGCGTCTCGATCGGGAAGAACGACTCCGACGGCTTCGGCCTCTCGGTCGAGCTCGACGTCTACGTGCCGAAGGCGAGCTCCGAGGACGCGCAGAAGGTCGCCGACGCGGCGCACCAGCTCTGCCCGTACTCCAACGCCACCCGCGGCAACATCCCCGTGCAGATCAACCTGGTCGACTGACCGGGCCGTCTCGACGGCCCCTCCCGGACTCCGGGCAGGGGCCGTCGTCGTGTCCGGGGGCGGTCCGTTAGGGTCGGGGCATGACCGAGGAGCTGTCGCACGAGGAGCCGTCGCACGAGGAGTCCCTGGCGCGGGCCGAGCTCGTGCAGATCCGTCAGAGCATCGACAACATCGACGCGGCGCTGATCCACCTGCTCGCCGAGCGCTTCAAGTTCACGCAGAAGGTCGGCCGGCTGAAGGCCGCGCACGGGCTGCCCGCCGCGGACCTCGAGCGCGAGGCCCGCCAGATCGCGCGGCTGCGGGCGCTCGCCGAGGAGTCGCACCTCGACCCGGCGTTCGCCGAGAAGTTCCTCGGGTTCATCGTCGCCGAGGTCATCCACCACCACCAGCGCATCGCCGACGGCGCCGAGGACTGAGCCTCAGCCCTCGATCCGCAGCAGCCCCGCCGTGCGCTCGCGCAGCACGCCGAGCAGCAGCGGGTAGTCGGGGAAGAGCTGGTCGCGCCGCAGCGTCGGCACCCGCAGCCCGAGGGGGATCTCCGTGACGCGGCCGTTCGTCTCGGTGAGGGTCAGGCGGAGGCTATGGCTCCCCGTCGGGCTCGAGGCGACGACCGAGCGCAGGGCCTCGAGCGGGAAGATCAGCCCGTCGATCTGGATGGCCGACTCCGACACCACGATCGAGCCCGGCAGCCCGGGCCGCAGCGCCAGCCGCGCGGCGACCAGCCCGAGCGGGAGGGAGAGCGCCACGACGACCGCCCCCAGCGCGATCTGCGCGCGGTCGCCCGACGGGGATCCCGCGAGGGCGACGGCCAGGACGCCGGCGGCGAACGCCTCCGTGGCGACGACGACCAGGGCGACCGCCCGGCGCTGGAGCGGAGCGCGGTGCGGCCGGAAGCGGACGGCCGAGGCGGGCCCGGCCAGAGCGGGCGGCAGGGCGTCGCGGACGCGGGCGGCGGCGCCGAGGTCGGCGAGCAGGGCGGCGAGGTCCTCCGGGCGGAAGTGGCCGCAGCGGACCTCGACTCCGTCTCCGCGGCACCAGGCGACGAAGCCGTCGCCGTCGGCGGACTCGAGGAAGCGGACCGACCGGCGGGGCCACTGCTCGCGGCGGCGGCGGCCGCGCATCAGCACGACCTGCGTCTCGGTCGTCATCACGCGGGTGGGGGAGACGACGAAGAGCGAGACCGCCGAGGCCAGTCCGTTGACGACGGTGAGGGCGAGGAGCCCGAGCGCGAGCACCGACTCGTCGAGGACGCCGCGGCGGTCCGCGAGGACGGCGAACGGGATGAGCACGGCCGCGAGGCCGGCGCCGAGGATCCGCAGGAGGAGGGCGCGGAGGCGTCGCAGGACCGACGGGCCGTACACCCGTCGCGTCCGGATCGCCATCGGTTCCGACTCCATCGCGTCAGGCTAGCCCCGGCCGGGACCGGTCGCCCGGAGAGGCGCGTCGGTGGCGCGATCCTCGCGCCACCCGTCCCCGGTTCGGGGGAGGAGTGGCGCGAGGCGCGGCCTACGCCTCCGCGGTGCGGTGCAGGGCGCGGACCGAGACGACCCGGCGGCGGGCGATCGCGGCGACGGTGAGCAGCAGCCCGAACAGCAGCCAGATCACCAGGCCGACGACGGCGCCGGCCGTGCCGTCGGTGCCCTCGACCACTCCGGACAGCGCGTTCTGCGCCGCCGAGAGCGGCAGGAACCCGAGCACGTCGTCGAACAGCCCGGGGACCGTCGAGATGATGCCCGCGCCGAGCGCGATCACCGCCGCGACCATCGCGAGGAAGCGGCCGATCCCTCCGAGCAGGGCGACCAGCCCCTGGTTCACCGCGGCGAACGAGGCGCCGGTGAGCATCGCCAGGAGGGCGAAGCCGACCCAGCGGCCCGGCTCCAGGCCCGCGACCCCGCTCATCACGATCGCGACCGCGAGTCCCTGCACCACGCCGATCACGAGCGCCGGCACGTAGGAGGAGAGGGCGAGCGCCGCGGAGGATCGGGTCGAGGAGAGCGCGCGGTGCGAGAACGCGGCGAGCACCAGGAACGTCGCGAGGGCGCCGAGCCAGAGGGCGATCGTCGCGAAGAACGGGACGCTGGAGGCTCCGAACAGGTCGGTCGCGCTGCTCGCGTTCTCGACCGGGTCCGAGACGACGTCGGCGAGGTTCGTCGACTCCGACTCGGTGTAGGTCGGGAGCTGCGCGACCGCGGCGTCGAGGCCGGTCGCGAGCGTGCGGGTGCCGTCGGCGAGCTGCACGGCGCCGTCCGAGACCCCGCTCGCGCCGTCGGCGAGCTGGTCGGCTCCGTCGGCGGCGGAGGAGGCTCCCGTGGCGAGGTCGGCGGCACCGCCCGCGGCCGTGGTCGCGCCGGTCGCGAGGTCGCGGGCGCCGGCCGCGGCGGTGGTGGCGCCGGTCGCGAGCTGCGCCGACCCGGCCGCCGTGGTGTCGAGGCCGTCGGCGAGCTGGGACGCTCCACCCGCGGCGTCGTCCGCGCCGTCGGCGAGCTGCGTCAGGCCGCCGGACAGCTGTCCGATGCCCCCCGAGAGAGTGCGCGCGCCGGTGGCGGACTGCCCGACCGCGTCGATCAGCGAGGGCTGCCCGTCGCCGCCGAGGCGGATGCCCGCGTCGATCCCGGCGACGGCTCCCGCGGTCGTCGTGGCGAGGGTGGTCGCGCCGGTGGGTCCGTCCGCCGAGGCGATGACGGCGCGCGCGGCGAGGCACTGCGTCGTCTCGCAGCCCTCGAGCGCGGCGCTGAGCGCCTCGAAGGTCCCCGCAGTGGCGGCGGCGGCGCCGGCGCTGAGGGCGGCGACCTGCTGGGTCCCGTCGCCGGTCCTCACCACTCCCTCCCTCAGCTGGTCGAGCCCGTCGGCCAGGTCGGAGGCGCCGCCCTGCAGCGCGGTCGTCTTGGTCGCCGAGTCGCGGGCGCCCGTCGCGAGCTGTCCCACTCCGCCGGAGAGGCCGCGCGCACCGGTGGCCAGCTGCGCGACTCCGCCGGAGAGGTCGGAGGCTCCGGTGCCCAGCTGCCCCACGCCGTCGGCGAGGGACGAGGCTCCGGTGCCGATCTGCCCGACGCCGTCCGAGAGCGAGGAGGCGCCGGTGGCGAGCTCGTCGATCCCGTCGGCGAGGCTGCTGGTGCCGTCGGCGAGGGTGGAGGCGCCGGTGCCGAGCTGGTCGGCGCCGTCGGCGAGCGTGCCCGCGCCCTCGGCCGCCTGGCCGATCTGCTCGTTGAGGGTGTTGAAGCCGACGTAGACGTTCTCGAGGTAGGCCGTGGTCAGCTGCGTGTTGAGCAGCGAGGTGGCGGTGCTGGTCACGGTGGCCGAGATGGCGTCGTCGACGAGTTTGGCCTTCTCGCTGGTGGCGATGTCGATGGTCGCCTTCGTCGCCTCCGCGGCGTCGCCCGAGTACGAGGTGGCGGCGGCGGAGAAGGAGGAGGGGATCGTCACGACGGTCGCGTAGCTGCCGTCGGCGAGGCCCTTCGCGGCGTCGTCCTTGTCCGTGAGGACCCAGGTGAAGTTGCCCGTCGAGTCCGAGCCGGAGACGTTGGGCACCGGGGTCGTGCTCGCGGACGGCGTCGCGCTCGCCGAGGGGGTGGAGGAGGGGGCGTCCGAGCTCGCGGAGTCGGTGCCGCCCGTCACCAGGCCGGCCGCGAGCTGGCGCCCGAGCGGCACGGTCTGCCCGTTGATCTCGACCGGGGTGTCCTCGTTGACCACGGCGGCCGTGATCGTGTCGAGTCGCTCGGTCGGGTTCCACAGCGCCCACACCAGGAGGCCGCCGATGACGAGGGGGACCAGGACGATCCCGAGAAGGGTCAGCCAGGACACCTTCTTGACGCCGCGGGGGCGTTCGAGGGAGAGGAGAGCCATCTGTCAGAGGACCTTTGCGATCGCGCGGCGCTCGGCCGCGGGCGAGACCGCGAGCACGCCGCGGTCGGAGGGGAGGAGGTCGTCGAGCCCCTCGGCGTCGACGGAGGAGGCGACCACGGTGAACGCGTCGTCGGCGGCGCGGGCGGCGTCGAGCTCGGCCCGGATCGCGCCGCGCAGCTGCGGGTCGGTGACCGTGTCGAGGTCGTCGAGCACCAGGATCGGCGGAGCCGACTCCAGGGCCGACCGGACGTCGGCGACGGGGTCGGCGGCTCCGGCGAGGCGCACCAGCCCGACCCGGCCGCGCACGGCGGCGGAGCGGATCGGCACGACCAGGCCCGCGACCTTCAGGCGCCCGGAGTCGGGGGCGAGCCGGCCGGCGATGCTCAGCAGCAGCGCGGTGCGGCCGGAGCGGTGCGGCCCGTGGACCACGAGGGAGGAGCCGGGCGCGACCCGCAGCGAGACGCCGCTGTAGACGGGACCGTCGGGTCCGTCGAGGCGGAGGTCCTCGGCCGCTATCACGTCCGTGGATCCGGGCTCCGGCCAGTCGGCCAGCGCGAGCTCCTTCGTGAGGCCCTCGCCCTCGACGTCGAAGGACGGCAGGACGCGGTCGAGCCAGCGCGGCATGTGCCAGGCGCGGTCGCCGAGCAGGTGCAGCACGGCGGGCACCAGCGTCATCCGCACGATGAACGCGTCGACGAAGACGCCCACGGCGAGCCCGAGCGCGATCGGCTTGATGTTGGTGGCCCCCTCCGGCACGAAGGCGGCGAAGACCGAGAACATGATGACCGCGGCGGCCGTGACCACCTTGGCCGAGCCGACGAAGCCCGACTCGACGGCGGCGCGCGCCGGCCTCCCGTGCACGTAGTCCTCGCGCATCCGCGAGACCAGGAACACCTCGTAGTCCATCGCGAGGCCGAAGAGCACGCCCATCAGGATGATCGGCATGAAGCTGATGATCGGGCCCGTCTTGTCGACGTGCAGAGCGTCCGAGAACCATCCCCACTCGAACACCGCCGCCACGGCGCCGAAGGACGCACCGACCGACAGCAGGTAGCCCAGCGTCGCCTTGATCGGCACCCAGAGCGAGCGGAACACCATCGTCAGCAGCACCAGCGACAGGCCCACGACGAGCAGGCCGAACGGCAGCAGGGCCTTGGCGAGAGTGTCCGAGATGTCGATCCCGACCGCGGTCTGGCCGGTCACTGCGAGGTCGACGCCGTACTCCTGCTGGAAGTAGTCGTGCTTGTCGCGGATCTCGGCGACCAGCGCCTTGGTGGCCTCGGAGTCGGGGCCGCCCTCGGGGATCACCTGGATGATGCCGGTGTCGGCGGTCTCGTTGGGCGTCGCGAGCGGCACCGAGGCGACTCCGTCGAGCTTCTCGATCTCGCCCTTGAGGTCGTCCATCAGGCCGAGCGGATCGGTCGAGCCGATGATCGTGCCGGTGACGATGAGCGGGCCGTTGTAGCCGGCGCCGAAGTTCTCGGCGAGCAGGTCGTAGGTGGTGCGCGCGGGAGTGCCCTCGGCCTGGTAGCCGGCGTCCGGCAGGGCGAGGCGGAGGCTGAGCGCCGGGATGCTCGCGACGCCGAGCACGCCGATCACCGCGATGATCGTCACGATCGGGAAGCGCGTGACGACCCGGACCCAGCCGCGGAAGAACCCGCGCGGGACCTCGGCGTGCACGTGGCCGCCGGGGGAGGCGGTCGCCGCCTCCTCGTGCGCCTCGGTGTCGACGTGGGTGCCCGCGGCGGCGGCGGCCTTCGCGGCCTTCCTCTTGGCCCGGCGCTCCTTGGGGCGCAGCCGCGCGCCGGCGAAGCCGAGGAGGGCGGGGGTCAGGGTGAGCGCGATGACCACGGCGATCGCGACTCCGCCCGCCGCCGCGACGCCCATCGTGGTGAGGAACGGGATGCCCGCGACCGAGAGGCCGACGAGCGCGATGATCACGGTCAGGCCCGCGAAGACGACGGCGGAGCCCGCGGTCGCGGTCGCCCGCGCGGTCGACTCCTCCGGGTCCATGCCCTGCTTCAGCTGGTCCTGGTGGCGGCTGATGATGAAGAGGGCGTAGTCGATGCCGACCGCCAGGCCCAGCATCAGCGCCAGGAGCGGCGTGGTCGAGGAGATCGAGGCGAAGCGGGTGGCGATGAAGATGGCCGACATCGAGAGGGCGACGCCGAGCAGTGCGGTGACCAGCGGCATGCCGGCGGCCAGGAACGAGCCGAAGGTGAGCACGAGGACGACGAGGGCGACCACGAGGCCGATCGCCTCCGTGATGGTCACGCCGGGGAGGTTCTGGGCGAAGAGGTCGCCGCCGAGCGAGACCACGGAGCCGGCGGGCAGCGCGTCCTGGAGGGTCGTCGCCTCGGCCTTCAGCGCGTCGCGGCTCTCGGGGCTCGTGGTGGTGGCGGAGCCGTCCATCTGGGCGGTGATGACGAGGGCGTTCCCGGCGTCGGAGATCGTGCCGGACACGCTGTCGGAGTAGGGGTCCGTGACGGCCGCGACCTCGTCGACGTCGCCGAGCGCGGCGACCGCGTCGCTGACGGGGCCCTTCACGTCGGCGTCCTGGACGCTGCCCCCGTCGGGCGCGACGACCACGTACCGCGCGGACGTGCCGCTGACCTGGGGGAAGGTGCGCTCGAGCTGGTCGAGGGCGGTCTGCGACTGCGTGCCCGGGATGGAGAACGTGTTGTCGGTGCCCTGGTTGAGCAGCAGCGCTCCTCCTCCGCCCGCCACCACGATCAGCAGCCACAGGACGGCGACGAGGCGGTGGGCGCGGTACACGCGACGACCGAGACGGTAGAGCAGCGACGACACGCGGTCTCCTGACGATGGGTGGGGAGGGTGGCGATACGTCTCTGTACCAGGGCGGAGCCGGGCTCCGATACACGAGCGTATCCGATACAGGACCGTATTCGATACGTGAATGTATCGGATAAGGTGAACGGCGTCGAAGGTGTTGACAGGGCGGGCAGGAGGCTGGTGATGACGGCGATCGACTCCACCCCTCCCGAGACCTCCCGCCGCGGCCGCACCCGCGAGCGCCTGCTCGACGCGGCCTACGACGTCTTCGCCGAGACCGGCGTGCACAGCGCGTCCGTCGAGCAGATCTGCGAGCGCGCCGGGTTCTCGCGCGGCGCCTTCTACTCCAACTTCTCCAGCAAGGAGGAGCTGTTCTTCGCGCTCATGGAGCGGGAGAACGGCGCCCGGGTGACCGCCCTCGTCGAGCAGATGGACCGCACGATCCCGCGCGTCGTCTCGGCCGACGAGCCGCTGACGGCCGAGACGCTGGCCGTGGTCATCCTCGACTTCCTCCAGGGTCCTGCCACCGACAACCGCCGCTGGTGCGTGGTCGAGTCGGAGTTCGAGCTGCTCGCGCTGCGCGACCCGCGGATCGCTCCGCAGTACCGCGACTTCCGCGCCGGCTTCGACGCCTCGCTCGTGCAGATCGTGCACGGGGCGCTGCGCCAGGTGCGCCGCGACTTCTCCCTCGAGCCGACGACGGCCGTGCGCCTGCTGGTGGCGGGCTACGACGACGCGGTCAAGCAGTCGATCCTCGAGGACGAGTCGGAGCCCGAGTCGCTCGAGCGCCTGCGGGCGACGCTGACGGCGATCGTCCTCGCGATCTCGTCCGCCGACGCCTGAGCCGGGCCGGCTCTCGCGACGGCGGCCGCCGTACCCGACGGCCGGCTCCGCACAGGCAGGCCGAGCGGCCGCTGGAGAGTGTCTGGTCCGGTCCCCGCTCCTCCGCCCGCGCGACGAGGATGGACCCATGGAACTGCGTCAGCTCGAACACTTCCTCGCCGTCGCGAAGGAGCAGCACTTCACCCGCGCCGCGAGCGCCCTGCAGATCTCGCAGTCGGGCCTCTCGGCGTCGATCCGCGCGCTCGAGAGCGAGCTGGGCAGCCCCCTCTTCACCCGCAGCACGCGCCGGGTCGAGCTGACGCCGGTCGGCCGGGCGATGCTCGCGGAGTCGGAGCGCTCGGTCGCCAGCGCGCTCGCCGCCCGCGACGCGGTTCTCGCCGTGCAGGGGGTGCTCCGCGGGAGCCTCGCCGTCGGCACGGAGGAGTGCCTCGGCGGCGTGCACCTGCCGCGCGAGCTCGCGACCTTCCGCGAGCAGCACCCGGGAGTCGCGCTCCGGCTGATCCACGAGGGGTCCGGCACGCTGCTCGACTCCGTCGCCGCCGGCCGCCTCGACCTGGCGCTGGTCGCCGACATCGGAGCCGTGCCGGGCGGCGTGCGGACGATGCCGCTGGCGAGCGAGGGCTTCGCGGTGCTCGTGCGCCCGGGTCACCCGCTCGCGAGCCGCGTCGGCTGCCGCGTCCCGGACCTGGCGGGCGAGACGATCGTGGGGCTGCAGGAGCACTGGGCGGCGAGTCACCTCGCGGCGCGGGCGTTCGCGGCGCACGGCCTCGCGTTCGAGGTCGAGCTCGAGGTGAACGACGTGCACACGCTGCTCGACCTGGTCGAGTACGGCATGGGGATCGCGGTCGTGCCGGCGCACTTCGCCGAGAAGCGCCCGGCCGGGCTGCGGGCGGTGGCGCTCGCCGATCCGCTCCTGGTGTGGCGGACGATGGTGGCGGTGCCGGAACGGCCGAGCGCCGCGGCCCGCGCGTTCGTCTCGGCCCTCCCGCAGCCGCTGCAGGACGCGGTCTGAGTCGGATCGCGCTCGCAACGGAGGAGGGATCAGCGCCGAGATCCCGCGATCCGCGTCGGACCGGTGCCTCGACCGGATCCCTCCTCCGTGATGAACGGGCTCAGTCGAGCGAGGCCAGCTCCTCGGGCGTGAGCTCCAGGTCGGCCGCCGTGGCGGAGTGGCGGATGCTCTCGGGGCGGGAGGCGCCCGGGATCGGCAGCACGACCGGGGCCTTCGCCAGCTCCCAGGCGAGGCAGACGACCTGCGGCGTCACGCCGCGGGCCTCGGCGACCGCCGCGAACGCGGAGTAGCGCGAGCCGAGCTCGCCCGCCGAGGAGATGCCGCCGAGCGGGCTCCACGGCAGGAACGCCAGTCCGAGCTCGGCGCAGAGCTCGAGTTCCGGCTCGCTGGAGCGGAACGACGGCGAGAACTGGTTCTGCACCGCGACCAGGCGCTCGCCGAGGATGCCGTGCGCCTCGCGGATCTGGTCCGGGTCGGCGTTCGAGATGCCCGCGCGGAGGACGACGCCCTCGTCGAGCAGCTCGGCCAGCGCTCCGATCGAGTCGGCGTAGGGGACCGCCGGGTCGGGCCGGTGGTACTGGTAGAGGCCGATCGCGTCGACGCCGAGGCGCTTCGCGGACGCGCGAGCCGCCTCCTTGAGGTACTCGGGGCGGCCGTCCTGATCCCAGGGGCCGGGCTCGCGGCGCAGGTGGCCGCCCTTGGTGGCGACGAGCACGGCGGAGGTGTCGCCGCCGTAGCTGCGCAGCGCCTCCGCGATCAGCAGCTCGTTGTGGCCGAGGTCGTCCTGGGTGGCGAGGTGGTAGGCGTCGGCCGTGTCGATCAGGGTCACGCCGGCGTCGAGGGCGGCGTGGATCGTGGCGATCGAGCGCTCGCGGTCCGGGCGGCCCTCGATCGACATCGGCATGCCGCCGAGTCCGATCGCGCCGACCTGGAGGTCGCCGAGAGTGCGCTGCTTCATGAATGCTCCTTCGCAGTGGGGTGGGTGGTCACCAGGCGTAGTCCTCGGGGGCTGTCCGGTGACCGGGGAAGATCTCGTCGAGGCGCGCGAGGGCCTCGGCGTCGAGGGTGATGTCGACGGCGGCGACGGCGCTCTCGAGCTGCTCGAGCGTCCGCGGCCCGGTGATCGGACCGGTGACGGCGGGCTGGTGGAGGAGCCACGCCAGTGCCAGCTCGCCGGGCGCCTCGCCGCGCTCGCGGGCGAACGCCTCCCACTGCTCCAGGGCGGGGCGGTGCTCCTCGATCGCGGCGAGGGTGCGCTCGGAGGAGCGGCGCCCGCCCTCCGCGGTCTTCTCGAGGACGCCGCCCAGCAGCCCGCCCTGCAGCGGCGACCAGGGGATGACGCCGAGCCCGTAGTGCAGCGCGGCGGGCAGGACCTCGCGCTCGACGTCGCGGACGAGCAGGTTGTAGATCGACTGCTCGGAGGCGAGGCCGGTGAAGTGGCGGGCGCGCGCCGCCTCCTGCGCCTGGGCGAGGTGCCAGCCGGCGAAGTTGCTGGAGCCGACGTAGAGGACCTTGCCCTGCTGGACGGCGACCTCCATCGCCTGCCAGATCTCGTCCCAGGGCGTCGTCCGGTCGACGTGGTGGAACTGGTAGAGGTCGATGTGGTCCGTCTGCAGGCGGCGGAGGCTCTCGTCGAGCGCGCGGCGCAGGGTGAGCGCCGAGAGGCGGCCGCCGTTGGGCCAGGAGTCGCGGCCGCGCTCGGCTCCGGGAGCGGCGAACTCGCCCATGTCGCCGAAGACCTTGGTCGCGAGGACGGTGCGCTCGCGGCGCTCGCCGCCCTGCGCGAACCAGCGGCCCACGATCTCCTCGGTGGCGCCGCGGCCGGCCTCGCCTCCGTAGACGTTGGCGGTGTCGAAGAAGTTGACGCCGAGCTCGTGGGCGCGGTCCATGATCGCGAACGAGTCGGACTCCTCGGTCTGCATGCCGAAGTTCATGGTGCCGAGGACGGTGCGGGAGACGGACAGGCCGGTGCGGCCGAGGTGCGTGTACTGCATGGTCCCAGTCGACTCCGGTTCGGGCCGCGTGTCCAACAGGTGCTCGGCATGGGTGCGATCGACGGGGGAGGTCAATCGGGGGCGCGCCGTCCAGGGACCACCCCGCGCCCCGCCTCGGGCCTGCGCGTCGGCCGGGTCCAGCGGCCTCGACCGGATCGCCCGCAGCCCGCTGGGCGCGGTGGCGCCCGGCCGCCCGGGTGCCGGGTTAGAGTCGCGGAATGGTCCGGACGACGCAGCGCCTCGTGATCGCCCTCTCCGCCGTGGTCCTGCTCGCCGGCTGCACGGCGGAGGCGACGAGCCCCGCCGCCGCGCCCGCCGAGCCGACCGCCTCGACCGCCTCGACCGCACCGCCCGCCGCCGGAGCCGAGTCCACGCCGCGGCCGGTGCCGAGCGTCTCGACCACTCCCGCACCCGTCGAGGACGTCTCGGGCGAGTGCGTCGTCCAGGCGCTCGACGAGGGGACGCTCGACGGCGTCGACCTCGAGCGCGTGCGCGACCGCGGCACCCGCGTCGGCGCGACCGGGACGGCGAGCACCGCCTCCGACGGCGCCCCGGCCTCCTACCTGGTGGCAGCGGGCGACATCAGCGAGCGGATCGCGGACCGGTTCTGCATCAGCTCCGACTACCTCTCCGCGCTGAACTCGGTGCGCCGCGACGGCGTCGACATCGACAGCCTCTACGGCGGCGACACCCTCAACCTCCGCCCGGCGACCGTCCTGAGCGTCGGCGACCAGAACGGCCGCGTCCTCGACAACGCCGAGCCCGACGACCTCCCCGCGCAGACCGGCTGACGCCGCCGACGCCCGCCGCCACTCCTCCCGCCTCGCAGCAGCACGCGACCACCGCGGAAGGCGCGGATCCGACGGCACGTGCGCGGCGCTCAGCCCAGGACGCCGATCAGGACCGCCGACACGGCGACGGTCGCCGCGAGCCCGGTCGTCCGCGAGCGGCGGCGCGCCGGGTCCTCGAACCACGGCAGCCCGTCCCAGCGCAGCACGGCGCCGGCCGCCCCGGCCGCGGTGAGAGCCACCAGCACGGCCCAGGGGAGCAGCGTCAGCGCCGACCAGTCGACGAGCGCCCGCCCGAGCAGCAGCACGGCGACGGCCTCGACGCCGCGGGCGAGCGTCCGGACGCGGTCGCGGTCGAGGAACCCGGCCGCCCGGCGCCGGGGGATGCTCCCCTGGGCGAAGCGGCCGACGGTGAACGCGACGACGAGCAGGACGAGGATCGAGGCGATCATCACGACTCCTCCCCGGCGCGCTGCAGCAGGCGCAGACCGAGCTCGTCGACCGAGCTCGCCGTGTCCCCGTTGACGAACACGGCTAGGCCGCGCTCCCGGTCCATTGCGAGCATCGTCGAGTAGCCGGAGGTCCCTCCGTTGTGCCAGGTCACGGATCCGCCGTCCTCCGACTCCGAGGTGAACCAGCCGAGGCCGATCCGCGCCCCGTCGGCGTCGAATCGGGGATCCAGGACGCTCGCCGCGGGCACGCCCAGCGCGGGGTCGTCGGTGAGGAGGGCCTGCGCGTAGCGGGCCCTGTCCGCCGCCGTGGAGCGGACGCCGCCCGCCGGTGCGTAGCCCGCCATCGTCCACGCGTCGACGGACCGCCCGCTCGCCGAGAAGCCGGTCGGCGCGTCGGCGGGGAGGGCGTCCGCGGTCTCCGGGACGGAGGTCGCGGTCATCCCGAGCGGATCGAGGACGCGCTCGCGGAGGAGGTCGGCGTAGTCGCGGCCCTCGGCGCGGGCGAGCGTCTGGCCCAGCACCGCCGCACCGAGGTTCGAGTAGGCGTGCACGTGCTCGCCCTGGTCCGCCTCGGCGGCCTGCCGGAGGACGTCGTCGGCCGACCAGCCCGCGTAGGGGTCCGTGCCGCGCAGCTGGGCGACGAGCGTCGAGGCGAGGTCGCAGACACCGGTGGGGAGGCGCGGCAGGCCGGAGCGGTGGGTCGCCAGTTCCTCGAGCGTCCCGGTGAAGCCGCCGACGTCGGCGTGCTCCGCGGCGGGGTCCTCGAGCCCGACCGTCCCCTCGGCGGCGCTCCGGGCGAGGAGGAGCGCGGTCATCGTCTTCGTGACCGATCCGATCTCGACCTCGGTCCGCTCGTCGGCTCCGAGTCCGCCGTAGCGCACGCCGTCGGGCGTGATCACGGCGGCGACGAGGTGGTTCCGCGCCCCGTCTCCGACGTCGGTCCGGAGCCACTCGGCGATCTCGGCGTCGCCCGTCGCCTCGGTCGAGAGGGTGGGAGCGGAGGGGCGGAGCAGCACTCCGCCGAGCAGGACGACGGCCGCGGCGGAGGCGGCGGCGAGGGCGAGGCGGCGGCGGGTCATCGGGGTCCTCCGGAGGCGAGCAGGATCACGAGCAGGGGGACGAGCCGCTCCGGCGGAACGCCGTAGCGGCCGCGGCCGCGCGCCTCCAGCCAGCCGGCGGCGACCAGCTGGTTGACGTGGTGGTAGATCTGTCCGGTGGTACCCGCGCCCTCGCTCTCGGCGAGCTGCGCGACGGTCTCGACTCCGCCGGCCACCGCCTGCAGAAACCGCAGGCGCACGGGGCTGCCCAGCGCGGCGAGCGCGGTCGGCCCGGGGCTCGCTCCCCAGTCGCGCTCGAAGAACGCGTCGGTGCTGAGGCCGTACTGCCACTCGACGGGGCCGGCCGGAGTGGCGACCGAGCCGGCGAAGACGACTCCGCCGGGAGAGGGCAGGCGCTCGCGGAGAGCGGTCAGGGCCCAGAGCGGATCGTCGGCGGCGGGCGCGGCGGGGGTGTCGGCGCGCTCGAGGCGGTCCAGCCGCGCTCGGAGCTCGTCGACCTCGCCGGCGAGGTCTCGGGAGGAGGTCATGCCTCCACTATTGCAAACATTCCGTAATCACGGAACTCCGGAGCGGAGCCGATACCGCAGGAGTCGCGGTGGTCCAGCTCGACCACCGCGACTCCTGCGGACTCGGATCGCCCGGAGGCTCAGCCGAAGTGGCGCGGCAGCACGGCGCCGTTCACCGAGCGGAGCTCGTCCAGCGGTAGCGTGAAGAGGCCCTGCACCTCGACCGCGGGGGTCGCCGCGTCGGTCACGCCGATGCGCAGCACCGGGTAGCCCCGGCCCTCGCAGAGCCCGCGGAACTTCACGTCGTCCTCGCGCGGCACCGACACGAGCACGCGGCCGGTCGACTCCGAGAACAGCGCGGCGGTCGCGTCGACGCCGTCGCGCTCCATCAGCTCGTCGAGCCAGATGCGCGCGCCGACGCCGAAGCGCAGCGCGGACTCGGCCAGCGCCACCACGAGCCCGCCGTCGGCGAGGTCGTGGGCGGAGGCGATGAGCGACTCCTTCGCGCCCGCCGAGATCAGCTCAGCCAGCGCGCGCTCGGCGGCCAGGTCGAGCTGCGGGGGCAGCCCGCCGAGGTGGTCGTGGATGGTGCCGGCCCACGCGGAGCCGTCGAGCTCGTCGCGGGTGGTGCCGAGGAGGTAGAGGTTGTCGCCCTCGTCCTGCCAGCCGGAGGGGATGCGGCGCGCGACGTCGTCGATCACGCCGAGGACGCCGACGACCGGGGTCGGGAAGATCGGCACGTCGCCGGTCTGGTTGTAGAACGAGACGTTGCCGCCGGTGACGGGGATCTCGAGCTCGAGGCAGGCGTCGGCGAGCGCGCCCACGGCCTCGCGGAACTGCCACATCACCTCGGGGTTCTCGGGGCTGCCGAAGTTGAGGCAGTCCGAGACGGCGACCGGGGTCGCTCCGGTGACGGCGACATTGCGGAACGCCTCCGCCAGCGCCAGGCGGGCGCCCTGTGCCGGGTCGAGCTGGCACCAGCGCCCGTTCGCGTCGGTCGCGACCGCGAAGCCGAGGCCCGACTCCTCGTCGACGCGGACCATGCCGCCGTCGTCGGGGTAGCTGAGCGCGGTGTTGCCGAGCACGTAGCGGTCGTACTGCGAGGTGATCCAGCTCTTGTCGGCGAGGTTCGCCGAGCCCAGGAGCGCCAGGGTCTCGGCGCGCAGCGCGTCGCCGCCGGTCGAGCGGGGCAGGCGGGAGGAGGAGTCGGCCTGCAGCGCGTCGAGCCAGGAGGGGTACTCGATCGGGCGCTCGTAGACCGGGCCGTCGACCGCGACGGTGCGCGGGTCGACGTTGACGATCTCCTCGCCGTGCCAGTTGATGATGAGGCGGCCGGAGTCGGTGACCTCGCCGAGCACGCTGGTCTCGACGTCCCACTTGCCGACGACCTCGAGGAACGCGTCGAGCTTCTCGGGCGTGACGACGGCCATCATCCGCTCCTGCGACTCCGACATGAGGATCTCCTCCGCCGTGAGCGAGGGGTCGCGCAGCAGCACCGAGTCGAGCTCGATGAACATGCCGCCGTCGCCGTTGGAGGCCAGCTCCGAGGTGGCGCACGAGATGCCCGCGGCGCCCAGGTCCTGGATGCCCTCGACGAGGTCCTTGCGGAACAGCTCGAGGCAGCACTCGATGAGCACCTTCTCGGCGAAGGGGTCGCCGACCTGCACCGCGGGACGCTTGGTCGGTCCGCCGTCGGCGAAGGTGTCGGAGGCGAGGATCGACGCGCCGCCGATGCCGTCGCCTCCGGTGCGCGCCCCGAAGAGCACGACCTTGTTGCCGACGCCGCGGGCGTTCGCGAGGTGCAGGTCCTCGTGGCGGAGGACGCCGACGGCCAGCGCGTTGACGAGCGGGTTGCCCTGGTAGACGGAGTCGAAGTAGGTCTCGCCGCCGATGTTCGGCAGGCCGAGGCAGTTGCCGTAGAAGGAGATGCCGGCCACGACGCCGTGCACCACGCGCGCGGTGTCGGGGTCGTCGATCGCCCCGAAGCGCAGCGCGTCCATGACCGCGACCGGCCGGGCGCCCATCGAGATGATGTCGCGGACGATGCCGCCGACCCCCGTCGCCGCACCCTGGAAGGGCTCGATGTAGCTCGGGTGGTTGTGGCTCTCGATCTTGAAGGTGACGGCCCAGCCCTCGCCGACGTCGACCACTCCGGCGTTCTCGCCCATGCCGACCATGAGGTTCTTCTTCATGGCGGGGGAGACCTTCTGCCCGAACTGGCGGAGGTACATCTTCGACGACTTGTAGGAGCAGTGCTCGCTCCACATCACCGAGTACATCGCGAGCTCGCCGCTCGTGGGGCGGCGGCCGAGGATCTCGCGGATGCTCGCGTACTCGTCGGGCTTGAGTCCGAGGGCCGCGTAGGGCTGCTCCCGCTCGGGCGTCGCCTCCGCGTTCGCAGTGGTGTCGGGAACGGCGGTGCGGCTGTCTGCCATGTGCTGGAGGCTCCAGGGGAGGGGGACGGGATGCGCGTCGATCCTACCCGCCGCGGTCGCCGGGGCCCGGGCCCTCCGGTGGAGCGGTGCGGGCAGCGGCGCCTAGGATCGGGCGGGTGAAGCGGGCGGCTCTGATCGGGACCGTGCTGTGGGGGCTCTACCAGTGCTTCGGGAACCTCGGAGCGGCGAACATCTCGTCGGACGAGCCCGTGTACCTCGCCGCGGGGTGGGACTACCTGCACGGCGACGTGAGCGCGAACCTCGAGCATCCGCCGACGGCGAAGTACCTGATCGGGCTCGCGCAGGTGCTGCTCGGCGAGGGGCTGCTCGCGGGCAGGATCGCCGCCGGCGCGGCCGCGTTCCTCACCGGGGTGGTGCTCTGGCTCTGGTTCCGGCGCGAGCTCGGCCCGACGCTCGCGCTCGTCCCGGCCGGCCTGTTCCTCCTCCTCCCGCGCACCGCCGTGGGAGCCGGCACCCGGATCGACCGCCTCGCGCTCCTGGAGCCGTTCATGGTGCTCTTCGCCGTCGCGGCGATGGCGGCGGCGTGGACCTGGTCGCGCGCCTCCCCGGACAGGCGGAGCGGCTGGCTGATCGCACTGGCCGGTGCGCTGCTGGCGCTGTCGGTCACCTCGAAGCTGACCACCGCGGTCCTCGCGCCCGTGCTCCTGCTGCCGCTGCTGTGGTCGGGGAGCAGGGCCCGGGCTCTGCGGGGCGGCCTCGCCCTCTCCGTCGCGTTCGTCGTCACCGGGGTGCTCGCCTACCTGCCGGTGCACCCGGTCGAGGCGGTCCGGTACCTGCTCGAGTTCCAGTCCGAGCACAACGCCGACGGCCACCTGATCGAGGTCGCCGGGACCGCGTACGTCTTCCCTCCGTGGTGGGCGAACCTCTGGTTCATGGTCGTCGGCATCGGGCCGGCGGCGCTCGCCGTGCTGCTCCTCGGGACCCTGCTGGCCCTGCTCGCTCCGCGGCGCCGCGCGCTGGTGCTCTACCTGGGCGCCGCGACGCTGCTCCTCCTCGTGTTCCACCTGGCGATCAGCTCGGTCGCGCTGCCGCACTACTACGCGGCGTGGGCGTGGCTCCTCTGCGCGCTGGCGGGCATCGGCATCGCGGAGGAACTGCGCGGCGGGATCGTGCTGCCCGCACCCCTCGCCCGCGGCGCCGGCGCGGTGCTGCTGGCCGCCTCCCTCGTGATCGCGATCGCCACCTCGGCGGGGATCGCCCAGGAGCGGCCGACCGGGATCGCGCGGGTGGCCGACGTGCTGCGCGAGCGCGGCCTCGACGGCGGCCTGGTCCTCGCGCAGGGCATGTCCTCGGGCGTCTACGTGCCCTACATCGGCGACCGGGTGACGACCGATCCGTCGTCCGCAGGGATCGTCGCCATCGCGATCGAGCGGTCGGCGCGCTTCCCCGTCGATCCGCGCGTGTCCGCCTACCTCGAGTCGGCGCGGCCCGAGACGGTGCGGCTCGACGACCTCACCCTCGTGCTGGTCGACGGACCGCTGCCGTGACCGCTCACTTCGAGCGGCAGGCCCCCGGATCGACGGCGTCCGTCAGCGAGGCGGCCTGCTCGACCACGGGAGTGAGGACCGAGAGCGGGATGGCGTAGCCGACGTTGTCGACGGAGGCGGCCTTGCCGAAGACGACGCCCGACACGGTGCCCTCGAGAGAGAGCAGCGGGCCGCCCGAGTTGCCCTGGTTGACGACGGCGGCGAGGGTCAGCACCTCCCGTGAGGTCGGTGCTCCGTCGACCATCAGCGAGACCGTGGCGTCGGAGGAGATCTCGGCCGAGCCGAGGGTCAGCGGGCCGCCGAAGGGGTAGCCCGCGACCACGGCGTCGTCCCCGGCGGCGACGGCGTCGTCGAGCGGGAGCGGAGACGCGTCGAGCCCGTCGACGGCGATCACGGCGAGGTCGGCGGCCGGGTCCAGGTAGACGACGCGGCCGGTGCGCGGGGCCTCGCCCGGCGCCTCGACGACCGGCTGCGAGACTCCGCCGACCACGTGCGCGTTGGTGATGACGCGGTCGTCCGAGACGACGAAGCCGCTGCCCGTCACTCCGACGTCGCAGGCCCAGGCCGTGCCGGAGACGCGCACGACCGAGCGGGTGGCGGCGGCGACCTCCGGGTCGTCGGTCGAGACGTCCGGGATCGCGGGCGCCTGGGTCGGAGCGTCGAGCGCCTCGACGACCCAGGACGTGCCCTCGTCGACCACGGTCGACTGCAGCTGGGCGAGGAAGGCGCGGACGGGGGAGGGGGTGAGGTCGTCGATCGTGCGGATGACCGTCGAGCCGGCGACCGAGGTCGTGACGAGGGGGACGCCGAGGAGGGAGACGGCCGAGGTGACGGCGATCCAGACCAGGCCGGAGATCGCGACGCCGGCGACGCCGCCCGCGAGCCGGTCGAGCAGGCCGAGCTTCACCCGGTCGGCTCCGCGGCCGATGACCGCGCCGAGCGTCGCTCCGATCGCGTAGCCGACGCCCAGCAGCAGCACGGCGGTGCCGATCACGGCGAGCAGGCGCCACTCGCTGCCGGCCGCCCACGACGAGACGGCGGGCACGGCGAACGAGGCGCCGATCGCGCCCGCGACGATCCCGGCGAGACCGCCGAGGGTCCGGAGCAGACCGCGCCGCAGACCGTCGACGAGCGCGCCGATGAGGCTCAGCACGACGATGACGTCGACGATCACGGATGCACCCACGCGGAACTCCTGCCGGTGTCGGGGACGGGTCCTCCAGCATGACCGACGCGGGATGCGCGGACGCCCGGAAGCGGCTGGCAGTCCGCGGCGGCTGAGGTGCGCGGGACGGCGGCGGCGCGGGAGCCGGACGCCTCCGGGCGGGCGCTGCATCCGAGCGGGCGGTGCCCCCTAGAAGAACGAGATGCAGTACGGCGTCGCGATCGGCGCGAACAGGCGGTCCATCCGCCCCGCCTCGCCCGTGACGCGCGCCAGCCCGGCCTTCGCCAGGATCGACGGCCGCACCGAGCCCAGCAGCAGCGAGCCCAGGTCGGCCACGTCCAGCGCGAGCTCGGCCTCGTCCCCGGTGCGCTCCACGGTGGCGGAGCCGCCCGAGGCGGTGAGGCGGTAGCGGCCGTCGGCGAGCCCGAGCCCGTCGGCCACCTCGACGACGACCGAGCCGTCAGCGGTCCACGGCCGGGCCGAGAACGCGGCGGCGACGTCGAGGATCCGCAGCCAGATCAGGTCGCCCACGTGGCTCACCTGCACCACGCGCGCGTCGCGGAGCGCCCAGGTCAGCGGATCGTCCACCGGCGCCATGTCCCAGGTCACCGCGGAGGCGAGGTCGACCGCGCCGAGGTAGCCCCAGAGCGCGAGATAGGCGTCGGCGCCGGGGGCGACGAGGTCGACGATCTCGAGGGTCTTGTCGTCCTCGGGCCCGACCGCGCGGTAGGTCACGAAGCCGTCGAGCGTCCCCTCCTCGTCGAGGTGGACGGCCGAGCGGACGTCGAGGCCGGGCGTGGTCTCGCCGGACGCGGTGCCGACGGAGTTCGCCTCGTAGCGCGACTGGCGGGTCAGCGAGCCGGGGGTCGACGCCTGGAACGCGGCGAACACCGCGGGGATGCGCGGCTGCAGCCAGCTCGTCGCGACCACCTCGACGCGGCCGGCGGGCTCGGTCTGCAGGCCGAAGCGCGGCCCGGTGTCGACGCGGATGGAGCGGGTGAAGGCCGAGCGGCCGAAGCCGAACCGGCGGTAGATGGAGGCCTCGCTCGCCGTGAGCGCGGCGACCGGGGTGCCGGCCTCCTTCGCCAGGCGCAGGTCCTCGGTGATCATCGCGCGCAGGATGCCGCGGCGCCGGTGCGTGGGCCGCACGGTCACCTGCGAGACGAGGTGCGCCGGCAGCTCGCGTCCGCCGCCGACCTGCAGGGCCCCGGGGAACGCCGCGTAGGTGCCGACCGGCACGCCCGCGCCGTCGAGTCCCTCGGGGGCGGAGGAGTCGACGACCGCGGTCAGCACGCGCTGGTCGGCGACCATGTGCTCGGCCCAGTCCCGCAGCTTCTCCGGCGTGAACTCCTTCTCGTGGAAGCCCGCGTTGATCGCGGTGGCCCACGCGGCGGTGGCGGCGTCGGGACCGCCCTCGTCGTTCAGGGCGGCGGGGAAGCGGCGGAGGTCGAGACCGGTGAGAGGCATCCGTCCAGCCTATTCACCCGGAGTGCGCGGGGGCTGAACCGGTGCGCGAACGGTCACTGCGACGGGCGCGCCCGTAACGCCGACCGCCGTCAGAGCACGGTCCACCGCTTCTCGAGCGCCGCGTCCACCGCCTCCGCGAGCTCGTCCAGCCGCCGGGAGTCGAGGCGCCCCGGGTCCGCGGCCGCCCGGATCCGCCCGCTCATCGCCGCGATCGCCGCGCGCCGCCGCGGGAGCGTCGCGGTGAACGCGCAGTCGCGCAGCAGCACCAGGAGCTCGCCCGGCCCGCCCTGCGCCTCCGCGAGGACCTCGAGCCGCCGCTCGAACGGCGACTCCGGGACCGTCACGCGCAGGAACCCATCCGGATCCTGGAACGCCGCCGGCGGATCCGGGACCCGCGCGAGCAGCGCCAGCGCGGCTCCCAGCTCGTCCAGGTCGCCCGCGCGCGCCAGCTCCCGCAGCCGCGAGTCCACGTCCTCGGCCGGCCCCGCCCCGAGCTCCACCGCCCGCAGCACGAGCGCGTCGAGCCGGCGCTCCTCCTCCTCGCCCGGGACCGACGGAGTCGCCGACCACCACGAGAGCACCGGAGTCGCGGCCACCGCGTGCTCGCCGATCCGCCGCTCCAGCGCGATCAGCAGGTCCTCCCGCGCGGCGAGCGCCACCAGCGCGTCCACGTCGACGTGGAGCAGGGTGCCCGAGGCGGGCGGCGCCACCAGCCGGCGTCCGGAGGGAGGGACGGTCTCCGCCCGCGTCCTCGCCCCGGGTCCGCGCTCGCTCGCCCGCAGGATCTCCTCCTCGAGGGTCCGCCGGGGTCGTCGTCGTCCGCTTCCGCGCGCCATGCCGTCACGCTACCGTCGGCCGCATGACCCGGTTCCTCGCCCTCCTCCGCGGAGTGAACGTGAACGGCCGCACCGTCCGCAGCGCCGAGCTCGCCGAGACGGATCGGCGTGGACCGGGTGCGGACGGTCCTCGCGAGCGGCAACGCGGCCTTCGACTCCGACCGCCCGGCCGCCGAGCTGAAGCCCGGGCTCGAGGCGGCGCTCGCCGAGCGGTTCGGCTACGACGCCTGGATCGTGCTAGTGAAGCAGGAGGCGCTCGCCGCGGTGCTCGCCGCCTACCCGTTCCCGCGGATCGACGAGGAGGCGCATCCGTACGTCGTCTTCGGCTCGGACGAGGAGGCGCTCGACGCCGCGCAGGCCGCGATCGGCGAGCCGGATCCGGCGGTCGAGCTCGTCGCCCGGGGCGCCGGTGTCCTCTACTGGCGCTGCCCGCGCGGCTCCTCGACGGACACTCCGGTCGCGAGGATCCTCGCCCGTTCCGCCTACCGCTCGAGCACCACGACCCGGAACCTGCGCACCGTCGAGAGGCTCGCGACGGCGTGACGTCCGCGGCCGTGGCAGGGCCGTCTCCGGGCTCCGCGAGCGGCGCCTCGGGGCGCCTCCGACCTCGGGAGGCGAGGAATCGGGGCTGAGAGCACGCACATTCTTTGGTTAGGCTGTCCTTAGTGCCGGTCCACTCGGACCCTGCGCCGCCTCCCGCACAGCCTCTCGAAAGGGACCCATGCCCCGCGCCACCACGCCCCTCGCCCTGCTCGCCGCCACCGCGCTGACGATCGGCCTCGCCGGCTGCAGCGGCTCGGCCGCCGGAGACGCCGCCGCCTCGGACAGCGGCTTCACGCCGATCACGATCGAGCACGCCCTCGGCACCACCACCATCGAGTCGGCGCCGGAGCGCGTGGCGACCGTGAACTGGGCCAACCATGAGGTGCCGCTCGCGCTGGGCGTGGTCCCCGTGGGCATGGCCGCCGCCAACTTCGGCGACGACGACGGCGACGGACTCCTCCCCTGGGTGAGCGAGAAGCTCGACGAGCTCGACGCCGAGACCCCCGTCCTCTTCGACGAGACCGACGGCATCGACTTCGAGGCCGTCTCGGACACCGACCCGGACGTCATCCTCGCCGCCTACTCCGGCCTCACGCAGGAGGACTACGACACCCTGAGCGAGATCGCCCCCGTCGTCGCCTACCCCGAGACCGCGTGGGGCACCTCCTGGCGCGACATGATCACGCTGAACAGCGAGGCGATGGGCAGGGCCGACGAGGGCGCCGCCCTGATCACCGAGCTCGAGGGCGAGATCGAGGAGAAGGTCGCCGCGCACCCGCAGCTGGCCGGCACCTCGGCGATGTTCCTCACCCACGTCGACCCGACCGACCTGAGCCAGGTCAGCTTCTACACGTCGCACGACACCCGCCCCGCGTTCTTCGAGGACCTCGGCATGGCCACCCCGGGCAGCATCGCCACCGCGTCCGCCGAGACGGACAAGTTCTCGCTCACGCAGAGCGCCGAGCAGGCCGACGCCTTCAGCGACGTCGACGTGATCGTCACCTACGGCGACGACGAGCTCGTGAGCACCCTCAAGGCCGACCCGCTGCTCTCGCAGATCCCCGCGGTCGCCGACGACGCCATCGTGCGCCTGCCCTCCACCCCGCTCGGCACCGCCGCCAACCCGACGCCGCTCTCGATCTCGTGGGTCCTCGACGACTACCTGGACCTGCTCGACGAGGCCGCCGCCAAGGCCGCGCAGAGCACTCCGGCCGCCTGAGCCGGGATCCGACCCGCGTGACCCTCGCCGCTCCTCCCGCCGCCTCGGGCGTCGCCGCCGTGCGCCGCCCGAGGCGGCTGCGCGCCCTCTGGCTGGTCGCGGCCGTGGCCGTGCTGCTCGCCGCCGCCGTGGTCTCGGTGCTGGTGGGGTCGCGGGAGGTGGCGTGGAGCGACGTGGTCGCCGCGTTCGGCGGGTCCACGGACGGATTCGCGCAGGCCGCGGTCGCCAAGCGCATCCCGCGCACCGTGCTCGCCGCGATCGCGGGCGCGGCCCTCGGCGTCGCCGGCGTGCTGATGCAGGGGGTGACCCGCAATCCGCTGGCCGACCCCGGCATCCTCGGGGTGAACACCGGAGCCTCGCTCGCGGTCGTGACGGGCATCGTCTTCTTCGGGCTGACGAGCTCCGCCGCCTACGTCTGGGTCGCGATCGGCGGGGCCGCGGTCGCCGCGGTCTTCGTCTACACGGTCGGTTCGCTCGGGCGCGGCGGCGCGACTCCGCTCAAGCTCGCCCTGGCCGGCGCCGCCACCTCGGCCGCGCTCGTCTCGGTCATCAGCGCGATCGTCCTGCCGCGCGCCGACATCGCGGGCGGCATCCGCTCCTGGCAGATCGGCGGAGTGGGCGGCGCCACGTCCGCGAGCATCGCGCAGGTGCTCCCCTTCCTCCTGGCCGGCCTCGTCCTCTGCGTTCTCTCGGCCAAGAGCCTCAACACCCTCGCGCTCGGCGACGAGCTCGCCGCGGGCCTGGGGGAGCGGGTCGCCCTCGCGCGCGGCGGGGCCGCCCTGGGCGCGGTCGTGCTCTGCGGAGCGACGACCGCGGTCACCGGGCCCATCGGCTTCGTCGGCCTGGTCGTCCCGCACGCCTGCCGCCTCCTCGTCGGCGTGGACCACCGCTGGCTGCTGCCGTTCTCGGCGGTGACCGGCGCCGTGCTCCTGATCGCGGCGGACATCGTCGGCCGCGTCGTCGCGCGCCCGAGCGAGATCGACGTGGGCATCGTCACCGCGCTGGTCGGCGCCCCGGTGTTCATCGCGATCGTCCGCCGCCAGAAGGTGCGCGAGCTGTGACCGCGCTGCTCGAGGCGCCCTCCGCCACCGCCCGCGCCGTCGCGGCCGGCCGCCGCCGCCGCGGGGCCCGCCGCCGGGTCGTCGTCGCCGTGCTCGCTGTCCTGATCGCGGCCGTCCTCGCCGTCTCCCTGCTGGTCGGCCAGACCGTCTACTCGCCCGACGTGGTGCTGCGCGTGATCCTCGGCGAGCAGGTCCCCGGGGCGAGCTTCACCGTCGGGCGCCTCCGCCTCCCGCGCGCCGTCCTCGCCCTGCTGGTGGGCCTGTGCTTCGGGCTCGGCGGAGTGAGCTTCCAGACCATGCTCCGCAACCCGCTCGCCAGCCCCGACATCATCGGGATCAGCGCCGGGGCGAGCGCCGCCGCGGCCTTCGCGATCGTGACGCTCTCGCTCGGGGCGGCGCAGGTCTCGGCCCTCGCGATCGTCGCGGGACTCGTGGTCGCCCTGCTCGTCTACGCCCTGTCCTACCGCAGCGGAGTCGCCGGCACCCGGCTGATCCTGATCGGCATCGGGGTCGCCGCGATGCTCGACTCCCTCACCGCCTACGTGCTCTCGCAGGCCGCCGCGTGGGACCTGCAGGAGGCGTCCCGCTGGCTCACCGGGAGCCTCAACGGCGCGAGCTGGAGCGAGGTCGTGCCGGTCCTCGTCGCGGTCGTCGTCCTCACTCCCGTCCTGCTCTCGCGCTCGCGCGACCTCTCCGCCACGCAGCTCGGCGACGACACCGCCTCCGCGCTCGGCATCCGCGTGAACGCCACCCGCCTCGTCGTGATCGTCGCGGCGGTCGGGCTGATCGCCTTCGCGACCGCCGCCGCCGGCCCGATCGCGTTCGTGGCCTTCCTCTCCGGCCCGATCGCCGCCCGCCTGATCGGGCCCGGCGCGTCGCTCCTCATCCCCTCGGCCCTCGTCGGCGCGCTGCTCGTGCTCGTCGCCGACTTCGTCGGGCAGTTCGGGCTGGGCTTGCGCTACCCGGTCGGAGTGGTCACCGGCGTCCTCGGGGCGCCGTACCTCGTCTACCTCATCGTCCGCAGCAACAGAGCGGGAGGCTCACTGTGACCACCGCGCACACCCTGACGGCCGAGGGGGTCACCCTCGGCTACGGCGACCGGACGGTCGTCGACGGCCTCGACCTCGTCGTCCCGCCCGGCCGCATCACCGCGATCGTCGGAGCGAACGCCTGCGGCAAGTCGACGCTCCTGCGCTCGATGTCGCGCCTGCTCGCGCCCCGCTCCGGCGCCGTGCTGCTCGACGGCAGGGCCGTGCACCGGACGCCGGCGAAGCAGCTCGCCCGCACGCTCGGCCTCCTCCCGCAGTCGCCGATCGCCCCGGAGGGCATCACCGTCGCGGATCTCGTCGGCCGCGGCCGCCATCCGCACCAGGGGATGCTGAGCCGCTGGAGCGCCCACGACGACGAGGCCGTCGCGACCGCGCTCGACGCGACCGACACCGCCGCCCTGGCCGACCGCTCCGTCGACGAGCTCAGCGGCGGGCAGCGCCAGCGCGTCTGGATCGCGATGGCCCTCGCGCAGGAGACCGACGTGCTGCTGCTGGACGAGCCGACCACCTTCCTCGACGTCAGCCACCAGATCGAGGTGCTCGACCTGCTCGTCGACCTCAACCGCACCCGCGGGACGACGGTGGTGATGGTGCTGCACGACCTCAACATGGCCGCCCGCTACGCCGACCACCTCGTGGCCATCGCGCACGGCGCGGTGCACGCCTCCGGCACCCCGGCCGCGGTGCTCACCGAGGAGACGGTGCTCGCCGTGTTCGGCCTCGACAGCCGCATCATCACCGACCCGACCTCGGGCACTCCGCTCATGCTCCCCCTCGGGCGGCACCGCCTCGCCCCGAGCGGATCGACGCCCCCGGCGGCGCGCAGATGACGGACGTGTAAACGGTTCCACACGGCGGCCGGGGGGCGTATACGATACCTGCAGTCCGCGGCGGACGACCGTCATCGGCGGAACCGCCGAACGCCTGCCCCCGATCAGAGGTCCTCCCCGCCGTGACTGCATCCCCGACGCGCCCCGACGCCTCCGCCCTCCGCGGCGTCCGCGCGCTCCTGTTCGACCTCGACGGCGTGCTCACGCCGACCGCCGACGTCCACATGCAGGCCTGGTCGCGGCTGTTCACGGAGTACCTCTCCTCGCGCGGGATCGCCGAGGGCTACACCGACGCCGACTACTTCCGGTACATCGACGGACGCCCGCGGTACGACGGCGTCCGGGCGCTCCTCGCCTCGCGCGGCATCACCCTCCCCGAGGGCGCGCCCGAGGACGACCCGTCGCTCGAGACCGTCTGCGGGCTCGGCAACCGCAAGAACGACGCCTTCAACCGCACCCTCGCCGAGACCGGCGTCGCTCCCTACCCGGGCTCGCTCCGCTTCGTTGACGCCGCGATCGCCGCGGGCGTGCAGGTCGCCGTCGTCACCTCCTCCCGCAACGGCGTGCCGGTGCTCGAGGCGGCCGGCCTCCGCGACCGCTTCGAGGTCGTCGTGGACGGGCTCCTCGCCGCCGAGCGCTCGATCGCCGGCAAGCCCGCGCCCGACACCTACCTCTACGCGGCCGAGCTCCTCGGCCTCCCGGCCGCCGAGTGCGCCGTCCTCGAGGACGCGCACTCCGGAGTCGCGGCAGGCCGCGCGGGCGGATTCGGCCTCGTCGTCGGCGTCGACCGCGGAGTCGGGGCCGACACCCTGCTCGAGCACGGCGCCGACCTGGTCGTGGACGACCTGGCCGAGCTGCTCCCCTTCCTCCCCACCGCTCCCGCCCCCGAGGACGCCGCATGAACCCCATCACCTCCGACCCGCTCGACCGGAACCGCTTCCCGATCGACGAGTGGGCCCTCGTCGAGACCGAGTTCGCCTCCGAGCTGCAGGGCCGCACCGAGACGCTCTTCGCCACCGGCAACGGCTACCTCGGCCTCCGCGGCAACGTGGAGGAGGGGCGTGACGGCTACGCCTACGGCACCTTCATCAACGGGTTCCACGAGACCTGGCCCATCCGCCACGCGGAGGAGGCGTTCGGCTTCGCCCGCGTCGGCCAGACCATCGTCAACGTGCCGGATGCCAAGATCATCCGCCTCTACGTCGACGACGAGCCCTTCGTGCTGAGCGAGGCCGACGTCCTCGCCTACTCGCGCCGCCTCGACTTCGCGAACGGCGTGCTCACCCGCGAGCTGGAGTGGCGCACCCCCTCCGGCAAGCGCGTCCTGATCCGCTCGCGCCGCCTGGTCTCCTTCACCGACCGGCACCTCGCGATCCTCGACTACGAGGTCGAGATGCTCGACCACGACGCGTCCGTGCTGATCTCGAGCCAGATCCTCAACCGCCAGGACGGCGTCGACGAGTACCACGCCCCCTCCGGCAGCGAGGGGGCCGGCTTCGACCCGCGCAAGGCGGAGTCGTTCGAGGACCGCGTGCTCCAGCCGCGCCTCAAGCGCGTCAGCGGCACCCGCTACCTCCTCGGCTACCGGACCACCAACTCCCAGATGACCGTCGCCTGCGGCGCCGAGCACCAGCTCGAGACCGAGAACGAGTGGGACCAGACCTCCCAGATCGACGACGACCTCGCCAAGCACGTCTACCGCGTGAAGGCCAAGGCCGGCCGGCCGGTCCGCCTGGTCAAGACGCTGACCTACCACACCTCCCGCGGCGTGCCCGTGCGCGAGCTCGCCGACCGCTGCGACCGCACGCTCGACCGCGCCCGCGAGACGCCGGTCGAGGAGCAGTTCGTCAAGCAGCGCGAGTGGCTCGACGACTTCTGGACCCGCTCCGACGTGCAGCTGGACGGCCAGCCCGCGATCCAGCAGGCCACCCGCTGGAACCTCTTCCAGCTCGCCCAGTCCACCGCCCGCACCGACGGCGGCGGAGTCGCGGCCAAGGGCGTCTCGGGCTCCGGCTACGGCGGCCACTACTTCTGGGACACCGAGGTCTACGTCCTCCCGTTCCTCAGCTACACGGCGCCCCTCGTCGCCCGGAACGCCCTGCGCTTCCGGCAGAACATGCTCGAGGCCGCCCGGGCGCGCGCCTCCGAGCTCAACCAGCGCGGCGCGCTCTTCCCCTGGCGCACCATCAACGGTCAGGAGTCGTCGGCGTACTACGCCGCCGGCACCGCTCAGTACCACATCGACGCCGACATCTCCTACGCGCTCATGCAGTACGTGGGTGCCACGGGCGACGACGACTTCCTCGCCCGCGGAGCGATCGACATCCTCGTCGAGACCGCGCGGATGTGGGCCGATCTGGGCTTCTGGCGCAGCAACGGCGACGATCACTTCCACATCCACGGAGTGACGGGGCCGGACGAGTACACGACCGTCGTCAACGACAACCTGTACACGAACGTCATGGCCCGGGCGAACCTCCGCTCGGCCGCCCGCGCCGTCGAGCTGCTGAAGGCCGTCGAGCCCGCCGCGTACGAGCGGATGGCCGACCGCCTCGCTCTCGACGAGGGCGAGGTGCTCGAGTGGGCGCGCGCCGCCGAGAAGATGCACATCCCCTTCGACGCGCGGGCGGGCATCCACCCGCAGGACGCGGCCTTCCTCGAGAAGGAGCTGTGGGACCTCGAGAACACCCCCGCGAGCAAGCGCCCGCTGCTGCTGCACTTCCACCCGCTGGTGATCTACCGCTTCCAGGTGCTCAAGCAGGCCGACGTCGTGCTCGCGCTGCTGCTGCAGGGCAACGAGTTCACCGCCGAGCAGAAGCGTGCCGACTTCGAGTACTACGACGCGCTGACCACCGGCGACTCGACCCTCTCGGCCGTCGTGCAGTCGATCATCGCCGCCGAGGTCGGCTACAGCGACCTGGCCCGCCACTACTTCCTGTCGGCGCTGTTCGTCGACCTCGCCGACCTGCACCGCAACACCGCGGACGGCATCCACGTCGCCTCGACGGGCGGCGTCTGGAGCGCCCTCGTCTACGGCTTCGGCGGGATGCGCGACCACGGCGGCCGGATCACGCTCGATCCGCGCCTTCCCGACGACTGGGACCGCCTCGCCTTCCGCATCACCCTCCACGGCACGCGCGTGCGCGTCGAGGTGACGCAGACCGAGGTCCTGCTGACGGTCGAGACCGGCGACTCCGCCGCGATCACCGTCCGCGACGAGCGCGTGCACGTCGCCGCCGGCAGCCCCGTGCGCGTCCCGCTCACGCACCAGGGCCGCCGCCTGCACGGCGCGCCGACCACGTCCGACATCGAGGGCACCCGCCGCTCCGACGGCACCGTGATCACCGCCTCGATCCCCACCATCTCGATGACCCCCGAGCCCGAGGTCCTGACCGGGCCCTGAGCGGCGCCGCGAACATCGCCCATCACGCACGAGACCCCCGGCCGGAACCGGGGGTCTCGTGCGTCGCGGGCGGGCGGAGCCGGCCGGATCGGATGCGTCAGGCGGAGGCGAGCAGCGAGCGCAGCGCCGACGTGAAGAACGTCAGCCCGTCCACACCCGAGCGCATCGCGGCGGCCGTGTCGGGCCCGAAGCCCTCCTCGACGGCGTGCTCCGGGTGCGGCATGAGCCCCACCACGTTGCCGCGGCGGTTGCTGATGCCGGCGATGTCGTTCATCGAGCCGTTCGGGTTGTGGCCGAGGTAGCGGACGACGACGCGTCCCTCCGCCTCGAGCTCGAGCAGCGTGTCGGCCGAGGCGATGTAGCCGCCCTCGCCGTTCTTCAGCGGGATCGTGATCTCCTGGCCGGGCTCGAAGCCGTTCGTCCAGGCGGTCTCGGTGCTCGCGACCATCAGGCGCTGGTCGCGGCAGACGAAGGATCCGATGTCGTTCGCGATCAGGCCGCCGGGCAGCAGGTGCGCCTCGGTGAGCATCTGGAAGCCGTTGCAGATGCCGAGGACCGGGGTCCCGGCGTTCGCCGCGTCGACGACCTCGCGCATGATCGGGGAGTGGGAGGCGATGGCGCCGCAGCGCAGGTAGTCGCCGTAGGAGAAGCCCCCCGGCAGGACGATCGCGTCGACGCCGTCGAGGTCGTGGTCGCCGTGCCACAGCGCGACCGGCTCCGCACCCGCGAACCGGACGGCGCGCTGGGCGTCGCGGTCGTCGAGCGAGCCGGGGAAGGTGATGACGCCGATCCTCATCGGGCGGCCTCCGCCGGGTAGTGGATCCCGACGACGTCCTCGATCACCGAGTTCGAGAGCATCTCGTCGGCGATGCGCTGCACCGAGGCGCGCACCTCGTCGGTCACCTCGTCGACGGTGATCTCGAAGCGCTTGCCCACCCGCACGCCGTGGAGGGCGGAGTGGCCCAGCCGCGCGAGCGCGCCGGCGACGGCCTTCCCCTGCGGGTCGAGCAGCTCGGCCTTGGGCATGACTTCAACGACGATCGTGGGCACCGTGTTCTCCGGAGTCTCGGGGGAGTGCGGTCTTCCGCGCGACCATCGTACCCGCGGGGGTCCCCGCGATCGGCGGCGCTCAGGAGGTCGTGACGCGGATCGCGTTCGCCCAGGGGTCCTCGAAGGCGAGGGTGCGGCCGTCGTCGCGGGTGGCGACTCCGGAGCGGGCCAGCCGCTCGCCGAGCGCGCCGAGATCGTCGGCGCCGGGCACCACGATCTCCACCTGTCCGAGGCCGAGGGCCTGCTGCCGGCGTCCGGCGCCCGCCGAGTTCCAGGTGTTCATCGCCATGTGGTGGTGGTAGCCGCCCGCCGAGACGAAGAGCGCCTGCCCGCCGTACGCGATCGTCGTCTCGAAGCCGAGCCGGTCGACGTAGAACTCCTTCGCGGTGGCGACGTCGCCCACGCTCAGGTGCACGTGGCCGACGGAGGCGCCGCCGAGGCGCGGCTGCGCGATCGACTCCTCGGTGAGGTGCTCCTGCAGGAACGCGTTCGGGTCGAGGAAGAGCGTGCTCATCTCGATCCGCCCGTGCGTCCACGACCACTGCGTGCGGTCGCGGTCCCAGTAGAGCTCGACGCCGTTGTGCTCGGGGTCGTCGAAGTAGAAGGCCTTGCTGACCAGGTGGTCGGAGCTGCCGGTGAAGGAGCCGGGGTGCCGGGTCGCGACGCTGTACACGGCCGCGGCGAGCGCCGCCTCCGATTCGAAGAGGATCGCCGTGTGGAAGAGGCCGGCGCTGCGCGGCGAGGCGTGCACCAGCTCGGGCGCGTGCTGGAGGATCACGGCCGGCACTCCGCCGCGGCCGAGCACCGCGACCGGTCCGTCGTGCGAGAGCAGCTCGAGCGTCACGGCGTCGCGGTAGTAGGCGATCATCCCGTCGAGGTCGGCGACGCGGAGGGTCACCGCGCCCATCGCGGTGTCGGGAGCGAGCAGGTCGGGGGAGGAGGTGGTCACGGCGGAGACGCTACCCGCTTTTGGTTGAAGCTACAACTATTTGGGGAGTCGAGCGCTCATAGGAACCGCATAAGCAGCGTCCAGGCGGCGCGGGGAGGCCGGGCGTGGAATGGGAACCGGTCGCCGTCAGGGGCGGCCCCGGCACGAGGACGACACCATGAACGAGCGACACGAATCCGACGAGCGAGAGCTCACCGACCAGCCCGCCACCACCGAGGCGACGGGCGCCGACGAGGTGCGCGCGCTGCGCGCGGACGACCGCCGTCGTCGTCGTCGGGCGCTGATCGCCGGCGGCCTCGGCCTCGCCGTGCTGATCGGAGTGACAGCAGGCGGAGTCGCCATCGCCGGCCGCACCGAGGCGGCCTCCTCGGCCTCGGCCGGCGCCACCACGATCGCCTACCCCGGCGGCTCGCGCGGATCCTTCGGCGGCGGGTACGTGATCGTCCCCTCCTGGGGCGGCTCGACGCAGGGCGGCTCCTCCCCGTACGGCTCGATGCAGGGCGGCTCCTCCGCCTCCGAGCAGGCCACCGGCGCGACCGACGCCGTGGCCGCGAGCACCGCGCAGACCGCCGGCGTCGTCACGATCACTTCCGAGCTCACCTACCAGGGCGCCCGCTCGGCCGGCACCGGCATGATCCTCACCTCCGACGGCATGATCCTCACCAACAACCACGTCGTCGAGGGCGCCACCGCGATCTCGGTCACGGTGGAGTCGACGGGCCGCAGCTACACCGCCCGCGTCGTCGGCACCGACGCGACGAACGACGTCGCCGTCCTGCAGCTGGAGGACGCCTCCGGCCTCACCCCCGCCTCGCTCGACACGGACGGGGTCGCTGTGGGCGACACCGTGACCGCCGTCGGCAACGCGGGAGGGACGGGCGACCTGGTCGCCGCCACCGGCACGGTCACGGGTCTCGATCAGCAGATCACCACCCGCTCCGAGTCGGGGATCTCCGCCGAGACGCTGACCGGGCTGATCCAGACGGACGCCGACATCGTCTCCGGCGACTCCGGCGGCCCGCTCGTCGACTCCGCCGGCCGCGTCGTGGGGATGGACACCGCCGCCTCCAGCGGGACGGCCGACATCACCGGCTTCGCGATCCCGATCTCGAAGGCCCTGGACATCGTGGCCACCATCGAGGCGGGCGCCGACACGGCCACCGTCGAGATCGGCTATCCGGCCTTCCTCGGCGTCTCCCTCTCCTCCGGCACCGCGTCGCCGACCTCGCGCGCGCTCGCGACCACCGCGTCCGGCGCCGTGATCGGCGGAGTCGTCGAGGGCGGGCCGGCCGCGCAGGCGGGCCTCGAGGCGGGGGACGTCGTCACCGCGGTCGACGGGGTCGCCGTCGCCTCGGCCGACCAGCTGTCCGCCTCGCTCGCGCAGCGCGAGCCCGGGGAGTCGGTGACGATCTCGTGGACCGACTCCGCGGGCGCCGCCCGCTCCGCCCAGGTCGTGCTGGTCGAGGGTCCGGTCGCCTGATCGGAGCCTCCGCGTGGCCGCCGGAGCGTTCCCGGCCGTTCACCCGGACGAGCGCGCCACGCCGCCCGTTGTTTTGATCCGCTCAAGACAACTCGGGTAGTGTCCTCGGCATGACGACAGTGGACGAGCGGCTCCGAGCCTCCGGGCTCAAGGTCACCGCCACCCGGCGCGCGGTGCTCCTCGCTCTCGAGGAGCACCCGCACTCCGGGGTCGACGCGGTCCTGGCCCGAGTGCGCGAGGGCCTCCCCGAGGCTTCGGCCCAGGCCGTCTACGGAGTGCTCTCGGCGTTCACCGACGCCGGGATCGTCCGCCGCATCGAGCCGGAGGGCCATCCCCGCCGGTTCGAGCTGCGGGTCGGCGACAACCACCACCACGTGGTGTGCCGGCGCTGCGGGGCCGTGGCCGACGTCGACTGCGTCGTCGGGGAGGCGCCGTGCCTGCATCCGCAGACCGCGAGCGGCTTCGCCGTGGACACCGCCGACGTCACGTTCTGGGGCACCTGCCCCGACTGCCTGGCCCTGGCCCACTGACCGACATCCGCTACACCGCAGCGGCGGGCTCCGTGCCCCTCGCCGACAGGAGGAACATGACCGAGGAACGATTCACCACCACGAACTCCGGAGCACCGGTCGCGAGTGACGACCACTCGCTGAGCGTCGGAGCCGACGGACCCCTCGCGCTCCACGACCACTACCTCGTCGAGAAGCTGGCCCAGTTCAATCGTGAGCGCATCCCGGAGCGGGTCGTCCACGCCAAGGGCGGCGGAGCCTTCGGACATTTCACCACCACCGCCGATGTCAGCGCCTACACGCGTGCCGCGCTCTTCCAGCCCGGAGTCGAGACCGAGATGCTCGCGCGGTTCTCCACTGTCGCCGGCGAGCAGGGCTCGCCCGACACCTGGCGCGACCCCCGCGGCTTCGCGCTGAAGTTCTACACGAGCGAGGGCAACTACGACCTCGTCGGCAACAACACCCCCGTCTTCTTCATCCGCGACGGCATCAAGTTCCCCGACTTCATCCGCTCGCAGAAGCGCCTGCCCGGCAGCCACCTGCGCGACCACGACATGCAGTGGGACTTCTGGACCCTCTCGCCCGAGTCGGCCCACCAGGTCACATGGCTCATGGGCGACCGCGGCCTCCCCTCCTCGTGGCGGCACATGGACGGCTTCGGCTCGCACACCTACCAGTGGATCAACGCCGCCGGCGAGCGCTTCTGGGTCAAGTACCACTTCAAGACCGACCAGGGCGTCGAGATCCTGAGCCAGGAGCAGGCCGACCAGATCGCCGGGGAGGACGCGGACTTCCACATCCGCGACCTGTCCTCCGCCATCGACCGCGGCGACTTCCCCTCGTGGACGCTGTCCGTGCAGGTCATGCCGTACGAGGACGCGAAGAGCTACCGGTTCAACCCGTTCGACCTCACCAAGGTCTGGCCCCACGCGGACTACCCGCTGATCCAGGTCGGCACCATGACGCTCGACAGGAACCCCGAGAACTACTTCGCGCAGATCGAGCAGGCGGCGTTCGCCCCCTCGAACTTCGTGCCCGGGATCGCGGCCAGCCCCGACAAGATGCTCCTCGCGCGCATCTTCAGCTACGCCGACGCGCACCGCTACCGCGTGGGGACCAACCACGCGCAGCTGCCGGTGAACGCGCCGAAGTCGCCCGTGCACTCGTACTCGAAGGACGGCCCCATGCGGTTCGACTTCCAGAAGTCCGAGGTGCCCGTCTACGCGCCGAACACGATGGGCGGCGCCCACGCCGATCCCGCCCGGGCGGCGGAGTCGGCCGGCTGGGAGACCGACGGCGAGCTGACGCGCGCCGCGGCGACCCTCCACCCGGAGGACGACGACTTCGGTCAGGCGGGGACGCTCTACCGCGAGGTCCTCGACGACGACGCGCGCGCCCGCCTGGTCGCGAACATCGCCGGCCACGTGTCGAAGGTCACCCGTCCGGAGCTGCGGCAGCGCGTGCTCCAGTACTGGGCGAACGTCGACTCGTCGCTCTCGCAGCGCGTCGCCGAGGCGCTCGAGCCCTCGGCTCCCGGTGCGGACGTCTCCCCTGAGGCGGTCGGCATCGGGGCGTAGTCCCGGCATCCCCTCGAGGAGCGCGCGGTACCGGAGCGATCCGGGCCGCGCGCTCCTCGTCGTTTCCGGGGAGGGTCCTTCCACTCGGTGGAGTCGGATCCCGCGCGCGGGTGCCCGCCTCGGTCCGATGCAGCCGGCTCGGACCCCGGATCCGCCCGCGGAATCGGGCGCCGACGGGGAGGACCCCCGATCCCGACACGCCCGGGATGTGCGATTTCGGCCCGTCGTTTGACAGCACCGCGATCGCTGCGTAACTTATTCCGAGTCGCCACAAAGGCCGCAGGGAAACGGAAAGAGCAGCAGCTCCTACGTCCCGGCCTCAATCGGGACCATCCACTCGGCAAGACAGCTTTTCGGAGCAGGTCTGCCGCACGGATGTAAAGCCTTCGCAGGATCCCTCGGATCCAGCAACTTCGCCGCCCGGCGCAGGACTCAGGTCCTGAACCGAGCAAAGTCGGAGCGCCTACGAGCGTGACGGCATCGCGAAGAAGCCGGATTTGACACGGCCTGCGGATGTGCTAAGTTATACAAGTTGCCACGGCGACAGGGGAAAGAAACTTCTCCTAGTCTACCGAGAAGACGCGTATGACGCAAGCAACAAATTCTTCGATCACTTCCGTTGTGAAGCACCGTTCTGGTGTGGAGGCGGAATGTGTCCGATTCTTGAGAACTCAACAGCGTGCACTATGTTCAATGCCAATTTTATACCCCGGCCTTGATCTTCGGATCGGGTTGGGATTCCTTTGGAA